>NZ_JBQKDD010000003.1:0-263534 GCF_052122015.1 Collinsella sp. LCP19S3_A6 | reverse complement strand
CGTAAAGAAAACGCGGAGCGTTTTTAGCGAGCGGGCGAGCGCGCCGGCAGGCGGGCGAAGCCGGTGCGGATCCGCGAAGCGGATGCGCGGAATCCTATACGCCGCACCAATTGACTTTAAAGCTCCCGGCAACGGGGGCTTTTCTTTTTTGGAAGCCATGCATGGATTCGAACCTCGGTCGAGGCGCGAGCGTAAAGAAAACGCGGAGCGTTTTTAGCGAGCGGGCGAGCGCGCCGGCAGGCGGGCGAAGCCGGTGCGGATCCGCGAAGCGGATGCGCGGAATCCTATACGCCGCACCAATCGAACTTGAAGCCTCCGGCAACGGGGGCTTTTCTTTTACGCCGCCATTCGACCCCAGACACTCGACTGGAATCGTGCGCCTCCGCCCGCGGGAGACTATTTCTTATCGACTCGTGTAAGATTCCGAGTAGATGTCGCGGTCCGTCCGCGACCAATCCTTCGCTGTACGACCGATCAGGGTGATATTTCGTGGCAGAGCGTCCGACATACAAGCTCAGGTTTCTCGACCCCAAAAAGCGTTTTCCATCGATGCCAGAGCAACCCGCGGGGCGCTCGTATGGTGTTGTCTGGAAAGTTTTTGGCGAGGATCCTAAAGAGTCTTGCTACGTCGTCGAATTCGTAGGCAAAAGCCACATATCGCTTTTGGGCTACGTGAGCGTGTCAGGTGAGGTCTATAAGGTTGACGGCCCTGTTCAGAAAGTGCCATTGCCCAAAAGCCCCGAAATGAAATTGGTCCTTGACGAGTCCGATTCCAGTGTTGGCGAGATTTTGGTGCGGGGAGCCAACGGTGCAATGCGCGCTTGCGCGCGAACGGTCGGCTCTCCCGAAGGGCCCATGCGTGAGCAGTCCGACCACGAGACATGGAATTCGAGCCGTGCTCTCCCTTATGGCGAGTTTATGGCCTCGATGTTCTTGCGCTACGTGATATTTGCCGACCCCAAAAACGCCCTTGCGAACACGGTACCTGCCGACGAGCTCGATGAGGGTATAAAAAACACCGCCAACAAGATCAAACTCGTAAAGTTGCCCGAGCCGGTCGAAGTGTTTTTGGGCTTTAACACGGCACCGCTCCCCGATGCTATCGAGACGCTGCTCTACCGCGTTGACCATGCCGATAATCCGAGCGGTATCGAGCGTTATGCCGCCGCACTTATGAGCGAGGTCGATTTGCCCCGACTGCGCACCATCGCTGCCAAGTCCGAGATGGGCCTAGCGCGTATCGACCGCTCAAAGCTGTTCTATCTCAATTTTGATCGTAGCCTGCTGGACCAGGACGAGATTGACATGCTGCTTGCTATCGAGTGTCGTCTTAACCGCCTCTCCGGCATCCTTGAGCGTATTGGGGCCGGATTGGCCCCTGCGGCATCCTCGCCGAGCCTTGAGGGCTGCGCGCTCTTTGACGCGTGGCATATCGCCAAGACGACCAGCGATGTCCCCCGACTGCTCGATACGGCCTCGAGTGACAACCCGTGGGGCAAACCGGGTACGGTAGCTTGCCAGCCAGGCGGTGAGTGGGACGTGCGCACCCGTTTTGCGCGCGCGGTCGAAGCCCTCAACGTGGTCACGCGGCTTGACTATACCTATCGGGCAAACGTTGCCGAGGGGATTATGCTCGTTCGGTTTGGGCGCTCGGTCGTGGATGCCATGCCCCAACGTGAATACGACGCCCAGGATGACGTCTGGCGTGAGTTGGACGAGGACGTGCGTACGATTTGGGCCGCGGAGCACGACGCGCGCGTGGCGCTCACGCTGGCAGCGGCTTGTTTTGCTGCCGGTGCCAGCATTACGCGCTGCTACGTTCAGATTGCGGCTCCCGATGGCGAGCAGGGTGAGCGCATTGTTGCAACATATTCCTTTGGGCGTGCGGCCTATCTGGCCAATTGCGTTCCCGCCGCTAAGAATTTTGAAAGCATGGATATGGATGATATGCCGTGCAAGCGCATGCTTGAGGCATATGAGTCGGACGCGCCGGATGCGATTGAGCCCGCTGAGGTTCATGCTCGCCCGCGTGACGACCACCGTTCGCTGCCGCCGGCGTTGCGCGACCTGCTGCTTGCCGATACGGCTGATGAGCTTGAGGTTATGGAGGAGGGCGATGACCCGTATGTGGCGCGCGTCGCTGAGTTGCGCGAGCGGGCAAAAGTCGACCGCGCGGGTGCGTTTGAGGGCTTTTCCCGTCTTGTTGAGGAGCTGGAGGCCAAGTGCGCCGTTGCCGAGCTTTTGGCGACAGGACCGGTCCAGACGCTGTTTTGCGACAACCAACTGGTGCGTATGGTACTGCCGGTAATGGAGGAAGACCGCTCCGTTCGTATTTTGCGCGCTCCCGATGCGCTGTACTTTGCCCAGCATGAGATTTGCAGCTTTTACGCCGATCAGGAGGATTTTGAGCGGGCATTGCCCGAGGTGCGTCATCTTTACGATCTGGCGCGCTCATCCATGCAATCACACTTTGCACTCATCAACGTGCTGGCGCGTCTGGAGCGCTATGACGAGGTCATTGAGGTGGCGCGCCACGGCCTGCGCATTGCCAGTGACCGTTCCGCAATCGGCTACCTGTTCTATCGCCTAGCGTTTGCCTACTGGAACTGCGATCAGCTCGAGCTGGCGTTGGCGTGCTACCGCTTGGTACCGCGCGGCGAGGAGTCGGGTAGCAACGCACTGGAGGAAATGCAGGGCCTTATGAACGAGATGGGTGTCAATGAGCCACCGACGTTCGAGGAAGCGGTTGAGACCATCAGTAAGGCGGGGCTCGAACTGCCGCCGGTGCCCGCCGTGTCCAACCAGCTGGCAGACGCTGCTGTGCAGCTGGTCGATAACGGGTTCTTTTTCCTGGCACGCGTCTGCATCTTCCAAATGTGGCGCACGATGGGAAACGATGAGCTCGGCTCCCTCAGCCGGTCGTTGGGATAGGGGTTTGATTTATGGGGGAGGAAAGCCTGCCGGCCAATTATCAAAATTTCCCCTTGCCCGGATTCGAGTGTTTGGTTACTATGGAACGGCTGTTACGGAGAGCTGACCGAGAGGCCGAAGGTGCTCGCCTGCTAAGCGAGTATGCCCCAAAAGGGCATCTGGGGTTCGAATCCCCAGCTCTCCGCCAGTATGACTTGAAAGAAGGGTCCCATTTGGGGCCCTTTTTTGATTAGAAGAATGTTAACTGGGGATTCGAACCCGAGAGGGCACGGGCGTTAAGCAAACGCGAAAGCGTTTGTAGCCCGTGGGCGAAAAGCCGCTAGGCTTTGAAGCCGGAGGGCATGCGTAGCATGCCCGGACATCCCCAGCTCTCCGCCAGTACGAATTTGAAGAAGGGCTCCGTAAGGGGCCCTTTTTGGTATGGAGAACGTTAGCTGGGGATTCGAACCCTCAAAAAATGAGGCGCCCCGTTGGACACCTCATTTGGTTCGATGTGATATCGCTTTGGCCCTACACCTCAGGAGCCTTGGCTACGGTCTCGCTCTCGGCTGTGAGCGGGCGGTTGTCGATGCGGCGGCCCAGGCGGTCGAGCTTCACGAGCAGCCACTCGATGGGATTGGGCCCCGTTCCTTCCTCGTCGGCAACCAGGTCCATGACGGCAATCTTGGTGCCGTCCTGCTTAAGCGTAACGCTGCCCACCTTATCGCCAACATGCACCGTGCCCGAAAGGTCATCGTAGCTAACCTTTTCGGTCACTTCGCCGGCGAGTGAGAACACCGTTGCCTGCGCGGTGGGGTCGGCAAGCGTGGCGTCGATCGTTTTGTCTGTCCAGTCGGTTTGACTGACACGTGCCATCAGCGGATTTCCGTTGGCAGTCTTCTTTTGCGTATTGGCGATTTCGACCGTTACCTTGTGGTCGTAATACCAACTAGCAAGTGCGGCCGTATCGGCAAAACGCTGGTCGGTGGTGCTGGAGTGCAAGACAACGGTATAGATCTCGTCGCCATCGCGATTGTAGGCGCTTGCAAAGCAGTATCCGGCATCGTCGGTGGTGCCGGTCTTACCGCCGATATTGCCGTCTTGGCCCAATAAAACATTGTGCGTATCCATGGAATGCGAATGATCGGAGCCGTCGGCGCCCGTCACTTCGATCCAAGGATCTTTGCTCGCCATGACTTCGCGAATCGTGTCGTCCTTCATGGCCTCTTGCATCATCAATGCCACATCGTGTGCGGTTGAATGCATATCGCCGGCCCATTCGTCAAAATCCAGCCCGTGCGGGTTCTCGAAGAGCGTTCCCGTGCAGCCGAGCTTCTCGGCCAGCTCGTTCATGGCTTTTACAAACGTAGCGACGGCATCTTTGGTCTTGGGGTCAAGTTTTTTGCCCACGTGTTCGGCAAGCGCGATGGCGGCGTCGTTGCCCGAGGGGATCATCAGGCCGCGCAGCGCTTGCTCGACGGTGAGCTCGTCGCCTTCGAGGAGTCCCGCGGTCGAGTTGCCTACGGCTGCCGCCGCGTTGCTCACGGTGATTTTCTCGTCCATTTTGCAGTTCTCGACCGCGAGGATTGCAGTCATGACCTTGGTGATCGAGGCGATTTTGACTTGCTCGTCGGCGCTACGGGCATAGTAGACGGTGCCGTTTTTACCCATGACAAACGCATTGGAGGCATCGATATCGGGCAGGTCTTCGGCTGCAATGCCGCGTGCATCGGCGGCTTTGCCGCAGATGTTATCGGTCGTGAGCACTTGGGCACCGGCGACGGACGGAATGCCGGCGACAAGGGCGACGGCGCAGGCAAGGCCAACGGTCAGCTGCGCGGAACGCTTTGCAAGAGGGGTGAGATGCTTCACTGATTTCGCTTTCGACGGGATGGTCTCCTTTGGCTCTAGAGTATATCGTTTACCGGCTGTGTCGCTTGGGGTTTGGCGCGTGCGGTTTATCTTCGTGTCTGAGCGGACGCTTGGGTGTGCACGGTCGATATGATTGCCCGTCGCGTATCGAGGAGGTCCTTACAAACACTTGACAATACGCTCACGCATATATGAGCTGCGATTTTTACTATCGATACTGCTGATTTGATATCGATGTGGAGGTATGCGGTATGACGGCTGCTGCGGCTGTGGGGCCCACGGAGCTCGAGGAGCTAATGGAAGCGCAGGCCGAGGCCGCGCATGAGCGCGAAGTTGGAGATGCGACTCGCCCCACGGCAGAGGACCTTGCCGCCTCGCCGACGCGCATCGATGTCGAGGGCCTCGACCTGTTCTATGGCGATCACCACGCGCTTAAGGATGTGTCCATCAAGATCCGCGACAAGCAGATTACCTCGTTTATCGGTCCTTCGGGCTGCGGCAAGTCGACGTTGCTGCGTTGCTTTAACCGCATGAACGACGGCATCAAGGACTGCCGCATCGAGGGCAAGATTGCGCTCGATGGTCAAGACATCCTGGGCGATTACGACATCTGCCGCCTTCGCCAGCGCGTGGGCATGGTGTTCCAGCGCCCCAACCCGTTTCCCATGAGCATCTACGACAACGTCGCTTACGGTCCTCGCGGTATGGGCGTGCGCGATCGCGCCGTGCTGGATGAGCTGGTCGAGGACTCCCTGCGCCGTGCTGCCCTGTGGGACGAAGTCAAGGACAAACTCAAGGAGTCTGGTCTGGGGCTTTCGGGCGGACAGCAGCAACGTTTGTGCATCGCCCGTGCGCTTGCCGTGCGGCCCGATATTCTGCTGATGGACGAGCCGACCTCGGCGCTCGACCCCGTGTCGACGCTCGTGGTGGAGCAGCTGGCCTGCGAGCTCAAAGAGACCTGCACGCTCGTGGTCGTTACACACAATATGCAGCAGGCGGCGCGCATATCCGATTCCGTCGCGTTTTTCTTGCTAGGTGAGTTGGTGGAGCACGCGCCCACCGCTCAGCTTTTCAAAAATCCTACTGACCCGCGTACGGCGGATTATTTGACGGGGCGTTTTGGCTGATACCATCTAGTAAAGGTACCTTTAGGATTAAGATGCGGTCATGCCGGCCGCAAAGGGGTTCAACATGATCTATTACGTCGAGGACGATGACAACATCAGGGATTTGACGGTCTATGCACTGCGCAAGCAGGGGATCGAGGCCGAAGGCTTTTCGTGCGACGGTGAGTTTAAGGCTGCCGTGGCGCGACGGGTGCCCGATGCCGTGCTGCTCGATATCATGCTGCCCGATACCGATGGCTTGGCGATTATGCGTCGCCTGCGTGCCGATCGCCTGACGGAGACGGTGCCCATCATGATGCTTACCGCCAAGGATACCGAGCTCGACAAGGTGATGGCGCTCGATGGCGGTGCCGACGATTACCTGACTAAGCCGTTTTCGCTCATGGAGCTTGCGAGCCGCTGCCGCGCACTGCTGCGTCGCGGCGGCATGGTCAAGCAGGCGAGCGATGTGCTCAGCGTGGGCGATATCGTGCTTTCGCCCAGCCATCGCGAGGTGACCGTTTCCGGCGAGCCGCTTAAGCTCACCCTGCGCGAGTTCGACCTGCTCGAGTACCTCATGCGCAAGCCCGGCGTGGTCTTTACCCGCGAGTCGTTGCTGCAGAGCGTGTGGGGCTGGGACTTCGACGGCGGTTCGCGCACCGTCGACGTGCACGTGCAGACGCTTCGCCAAAAACTGGGCGAGCATGCCAGCGCCATCGAGACGGTGCGCGGCGTGGGCTACCGCTTGGCCGAGCCTTCTGCCGGTGACGGTGCCGAAGGTGACGACACCGCGGCCACCGCATCGGAGGAGTAGCCCGTGGTCTTCGCCCCCCAGGGAAAACATACGCTGTCGCACCGCGTTTTTGTGACGATCTTTGTTTGCGCCATGGCGGTTATCGTGGCGTTTACGGTGCTGGGTGCGTTCTTTGTGCAAAACACCTTGGCGGATGCCACGAGTGCCAATCTGGCGCAGGAAACCGAGCTCATTGCTGCCGCCCTCGACGAACAGCAGGAGCCTATCCCGTTCTTGCGTAGCCTCGATCGCGAGGACTTGCGCATCACGCTGATTAACAAGGATGGATCGGTTGCCTACGACAACGAGGCGTCGCCTTCCTCACTGCCCAACCATGGCGATCGCCCCGAGGTCATCGAGGCCTTTGAGAGTGGTTTGGGTTCCGCGGAGCGCGCAAGCTCTACGCTCGACGAGATTATGCTGTATCGCGCCGTCGCCCTTGATAACGGCCAAGTTGTCCGCTTGGCGCAAGCCCAGCCTGGCGTTGCGGCGATTTTGCTGTCGATGGTGGCGCCGATGCTGCTTATCGCAGCAGCGGGTGCAGTACTCTCGTTTTTTATGGCGCGCCGCGAGTCCCGTGCAATCATCGCGCCGTTGCAAGAGGTGGATTTGGACCACCCACGCCGTAGCTATGAGCACGCCTATGCCGAGATGGTCCCCATGCTTGAGCGTATCGAGTCGCAGCGCCAGGAACTCAAGCGTCAAATGGCGGTGCTAGCGGACAACGACCGAATGCGCCGCGAGTTCACGGCCAATATCACCCATGAGCTCAAGACCCCGCTTACCGCGATTTCGGGCTATGCCGAGCTTATTGCAAACGGCATGGTTGAGGGCGAGGACGACTTGCGCAACTTTGGTGGCCGCATCTATCGCGAGGCGGGCCGCCTGGCAGCGCTCGTCAACGACATTCTTACGCTTTCCAACTTGGACGAGGCGGAGCGAGCATCCGAGGGCGAGGCGGTGCCCATTGGGTCCACAGAACCCATCGAGCTCTCTCGCGCCATTTTGACGGTGGAACAGCGTCTTGAGCAAGTTGCCCGGCAGTCGAATGTGACCATTGGGCACGAGACGAAGCCCATGGTGATCGAAGGCGTGCCGCGCCTGATTGACGAGCTGATCTACAACCTTGCAAGCAACGCCATTCGATACAACCGACCTGGCGGTACGGTCACGCTGCGCTGCGGGACCAATGACGAGGGTCATCCGTACCTGTCTGTTGCCGATACGGGTATCGGTATTGCGCCCGAGGAGCAGGGTAAAGTGTTCGAGCGTTTTTATCGCGTGGACAAGAGTCGTTCTAAGGCGCGTGGCGGAACCGGCCTGGGTTTGGCGATCGTCAAACACGCCGCTCTGTACCATCACGCCGCGATTGACCTGTCGAGTGAGCCGGGCGTGGGAACCACCATTACGGTAACGTTTCCCGTGCAACAAGAGGGACCGTTCGCGTAGCGGCATAGCAAAAACCGAGGATTAGACAGTACGCCCGCGCCTCCGCTGCCGCGTGAATTGTTGCGCAACTTACACGCGGACGCTGTATCTTATGTATAGAGCTCGGGTATGGTAGAAATATGCGATATTATACGAGCAGTTTTGTCGATACGAACTAGGGAAATGAAAGGCGAACTGCATGACCCTTCTTGAACTGTTCCAGCTGCTTAAAAAGCACCTCAAGCTGGTCATTGCCCTTCCGGTGGTCTGCGCGATCGCCATGGGCGTCGTCTCCTTCATCATGATGGACAACACCTACACCGCCACGACGAGCATGTACATTCTCGCCAAGACCGATGGCGGCCAGACGAGCTACTACAACGATCTGTCTGCAAGCCAGATGCTCTCCAACGACATCGCCACGCTGCTCGATAGCGACAGCGTCAAGAGCGGTGCCGCCAAGGAGCTGGGCCTTTCCAGCCTGGCCGACTATAAGGTGAGTGTTACGAGCGAGACCACGACCCGCGTTATCTCGCTGTCTGTGACCGGTGCCAGTCCCGATGGCGCTGCCGCTGTCGCTAACGCCATGGCCAACTCGGTTTCCACCGTCGCCCAGGACGTCGACGCCGCCCAGGCCGTCAACGTCATCGACAAGGCAAAGGTCCCCACCCAGCCCAGCGGCCCCAACCGCAAGCTCTACATTGCAGTTGCCGCCCTGGCCGGCCTGTTTGTCGCTGTCGCGATTGTTGTGCTGCTCGACATGCTCAACACGCGTGTCCGTTCTGTCGATGACGCCGTCGAGCTGCTCGGCGTGCCCGTTATCGGCCGTTTCCCCGTTGTGAAGGGCGGTAAGTAATCCATGGCCCGTAAAAAGAAGTCCGGCGATACCCTCGCCTTTAACAACGCAGCCAAGACGCTGCTCGCCAACATTCGCTTTGCGAGTGTCGATACGCCCATCAAGTCCATTACGGTGACCTCCTCCATTCCCAACGAGGGCAAGTCCACCATCGCGATCAACCTGGCCAAGGCCATCGCAACCAGCGGCAAGAGCGTTCTCCTCGTTGAGTGCGACATGCGCCACCACACACTTGCCAATATGCTGGGCGTCCGTCATGCCGGCGGCCTGTACGCCGTGCTTTCCGATCAGATGTCGATCGATGAGGCCGTTGTCGACACCGGTCAGCCCAACCTCTTTTTCCTCGACGCCGAGCCGCGCATTCCCAATCCGGCAGACATCGTTGCCTCGCGCCGCTTTGCCAAGCTTGTCGCCGCGCTGGAGGAAAAGTACCGGTACGTCATCTTTGATACGCCGCCCGTGGGCACGTTTGTCGACGCTGCCGAAGTCGCCGCGATCACCGACGGCACCATCTATGTCGTCCGCCAGGACTTTGCCAAGCGCAATGAGATTCTCGCTGCTTTCGATCAGCTCAACAAGGCCGAGGTTAACGTAATTGGCACGGTCATGAACTGCTGTGAGACCTCGAGCCATGACTACTATTACTCTTACTATGGCGAGGACAAGGGCCAGAACAACGCTGTTGCCGGAGTTAACCCTGCTGTTGGCGGTGCCGCTGCAACGGGGACCCCTGCGAAGGCGAAGCGTTTTAAGAAATAGCAACGACGCAGATAAGAGGGCGATATGCGAGACATCCACTGCCATATCCTGCCCGGTGTTGACGACGGCGCGGCGAACCTCGAGCAAAGCTTGGCGATGCTCGAGGCGGCCCGCGCCGTCGGCGTTACGCACATGGTGTGTACACCACACTGCCGGGACCCGTATTTTGACTTCGAAAAAATGTGGGAGGCCTATCGACTGCTTTGCGCGCATGCGGGCGATATGCATTTGCAGATGGGCTTTGAGGTCAATCATGCCAAGCTCATGGATTTGGGCATCGAATGGGCCGATCGCCTGCATTTCGAGGACTCAAACGAGTTTTTGCTTGAGCTCTCGACGCGTGCTGATTCGTATGACTTTGAGGAATACGAGAACACGATCTACGACTTGCAGTGTCGCGGTTGCCAGGTGATTATTGCCCACCCTGAGCGCTACCGTGCCATTCAAAAGGACGTAAGCATTGCTAAGCGTCTGGTCGACATGGGCTGTAAGCTGCAGGCTTCTGCCGACTTTATTGCGGGTGGGCGCTTTGGTCGCGAGAAAAAGCCGGCGCAACGCCTGTTCGAGCAAAATCTGTACAGCTTTATCGCGAGTGACGCCCATAACGTGGGCCACTACGATTGCCTGGCAAAAGCGCGTGCGAAGTTTAGTGTGCGCGGGGCTCATTTTCGCTAAAATCTGTCCCTAACGTTCTTACTGAATGAAGGGGCCGCCTTGGATATCCAACTTAAGACAGGTTGCTTTGAGGACGCGGCGCTGGTGCGCCGCGCCGTTTTTATGGACGAACAAGGCTATGAAAACGAGTTTGAACAGATTGACGAGGACCCGGGCTGCATCCATGTGACGCTGTATGTGGATGGCCAACTCACCGGCTGCTCGCGCGTGTTTCCCGAGGAGCTGGAGCGCGCGGCAGATGCGGAGGCTCCGGTGCCACCGGCGTGCGACTTGGACGAAGGCGTCGCCGCGGGGGAGACCTACATTATGGGGCGCGTCGCCGTGCTGCCGGCTATGCGTCGTCGCGGGTTGGCAAGCGCGATCGTCGAGGCCAGCGATACATGCGCACGCGATGCCGGCGCTAAACTTATTAAGCTGCACGCGCAGGAATACGTGTTGCCGCTCTATGAAAAGGCTGGCTACACACAAATTGCCCCGGTTGACTACGAAGACGAGGGCCAGCCCCATGCCTGGATGGCCAAGCGCGTAGATGGCAGATAGGGACGTTCCTTTTCTGTCGACAGTTGGGGACACTCCTTGGCAATTGGCGCATCGGAGTGCTCGGACATACAGTTTTTCGATTCCGCATGTATATATGCGCGCTAATGGGTTATAAAATCTAAGTCTGAACATAGCAGGTCTGCGATACGGCTCGGGCAACCGGGCTGTTTTTGCGGACGGGGGTAGCGCGAAAGGACTGCACATGCGTCAATTTAAGACCGAGAGCAAAAAGTTGCTCGACCTCATGATCAACTCCATCTACACCAACAAGGAAATCTTCCTGCGCGAGCTTATCTCTAACGCGAGCGACGCCGTCGACAAGCTCAACTTTAAGAGCCTGCAGGATCCGAGCGTCAAGCTCGACCAGGGCGACCTGGCTATTCGCATCTCCTTTGATAAAGACGCCCGCACCATTACCATCTCGGATAACGGCATTGGCATGACCGCCGAGGAGCTCGAGCGCAACCTGGGCACCATCGCCCATTCCGGCTCCGAGGAGTTTAAGACCGAGAACGCCGAGCAGCAGGGTTCGGATGTCGACATCATCGGTCAGTTTGGCGTGGGCTTCTACTCGGCCTTTATGGTCGCCAGCCACGTGAAGGTGGTCAGCCGCGCTTATGGCGAGGATGTCGCCCATGTGTGGGAATCCGACGGTCTTGAGGGCTATACCATCGAGGACGGCGAGCGCGCCGAGCACGGCACCGATGTCATCCTGACGCTGCGCGAGAACGAGAAGCTCGACGCCGATGGCGAGGCCGAGACCTACGATCGCTTCCTGACCGAGTGGGGCCTCAAGAGCCTGATTCAGCAGTACAGCAACTATGTGCGCTACCCGATCCAAATGATGGTCTCCAAGAGCCGCCAGAAACCCAAGCCCGAGGACGCGCCGGAGGATTACAAGCCCGAGTACGAGGACTACCAGGAGCTCGAGACCGTTAACTCCATGACGCCGATCTGGAAGAAGCGCAGCTCCGATGTTGAGCAGAAGGACTATGACGAGTTCTACAAGTCTACGTTCCACGACTTTGACGATCCTGCGCGCACCATCAGCTTCCACGCCGAGGGTACGCTCGAGTACGACGCCCTGCTGTTTGTGCCGGGCCGCGCGCCGTTCGATTTGTACAGCAAGGACTACGAGAAGGGCCTGGCGCTCTACAGCTCCAACGTCCTGATCATGGAGAAGTGCGACGACCTGCTTCCCGACTACTATAACTTTGTCCGCGGCGTCGTGGATTCCGCCGACGTGTCGCTCAACATCTCGCGCGAGACGCTGCAGCAGAACCGTCAGCTCAAGGCCATCGCCAAGCGTGTGGAAAAGAAGATTACCGCCGACCTTGAGGATATGCGTGACAACGACCGCGAGGCCTACGAGAAGTTCTTTGAGAACTTTGGCCGTGGCCTTAAGTACGGCATCTATTCGAGCTATGGCATGAAGGCCGATGAGCTCGCCGACCTGCTGCTGTTCTGGTCTGCCAAGGAGCAGAAGATGATTACCCTGGCCGAGTATGCCAAGGGCATGCCCGAAGATCAGAAGGCCATCTACTACGCCGCCGGCGACTCGCGTGAGCGCTTGACCAAGATGCCCGTGGTAAAGGGTGTTCTCGACCGAGGCTATGACGTGCTGCTGCTGACGCAGGATGTAGATGAGTTCACGTTCCAGGCTATGCGTGAGTACGTTGCCGTCGATATGCCCAAGATCTACGAGGACGACGCTGCCCGCGAGGCTGCCGAGAAGGCCGTTGCCGACGGTGCCGAGCCCGAGGTCGAAGATCGTCACCTGGAGCTCAAGAATGTCGCTACCGGCGATCTTGACCTGGCGACCGAGGACGAGAAGAAGGAGGCCGAGGACGCCACTAAGGAGAACGAGGACCTCTTTAGCGCCATGAAGGAGGCACTCGGTGACAAGGTCGAGAAGGTCGCCGTCTCTGCGCGCCTGACCGATGCTCCCGCGTGCATCACCACCGAGGGTCCGCTTTCGCTCGAGATGGAGAAGGTGCTTCAGAAGGGTCCCGAGGGTGCGCCCGACGGTATGCCCAAGAGCCAACGCGTGCTCGAGCTCAACGCCAAGCACCCGGTCTTTGCCAAGCTCGTCGCTGCTCAGAAGGCAGGCGACGCCGACAAGATCAAGCAGTACTCCGGCCTGCTCTATGACCAGGCCCTGCTCGTCGAGGGTATTTTGCCCGAGGACCCCGTTGCCTTCGCGGCGGCTGTCTGCGAGCTTATGTAATTGGTTCCGCCGTTCTGCCGAACGGCGGAACGGCTCGACGCTGCCCTCAGTTCCGCCGTTCTAACGAACGGCGGACCGGTCGACGCTGCGCGGGCACCAGAGCGACAACTTGTCATTCAAAGAGGACGGCATGACCAGAAGGTCTATGCCGTCCTCTTTTCATGCCAATTTGTTCGCTCTGGTGCCCGCTCGCTGGCATTGCCAAAACATCGACGTTACCGTGGTCCAAACTAGTCATTGGGGACGTTCTTGTTTGACTGGTCGTTTAAGAACGTTCCTAACGACTAATCGGATTGCTAATTTGTGCGGGTTGTGGTTTTGTGACCTGCTGAAATTTAAGATACTGTACAACTGTACGTTAACTCATCTTCGTAGTATATTGCTACCCGCAAAACTCAATACCATTGTGCATTGAGACGTTAAAACGCCTTCGTACAATGGTTATCGATAGTACGATTCGATTCAACGACAGGATGGATGGTCCAAGCGTGAGTCTCGGCAGCAAACTATCCGATGCAAAGGTCTCCTTTGCGATATTTAAGCGCGACATTAAGCGACTGCTTGTGAATCCCGTCGCCCTGGTGGTTACCCTCGGCGTGTGCGTTATTCCCTCGCTGTATGCCTGGTACAACATCGTGGCAAACTGGGATCCGTACGGAAACACCCAGGGTATCAAGATTGCCATCGCCAACAACGATCAGGGCACCCAAAACGACTTGGTGGGCGAGCTCAACGCGGGCGATAAGGTCGTCGATCAGCTCAAGGAGAACGATCGGCTGGGCTGGACCTTCGTCGATTCGGCGGCCGATGCTAAAGAGGGCGTCGAGAGCGGTGAGTACTATGCGGCCATCGTAATCCCCAAGAACTTCTCGGATAACCTGGTTTCGATGCTCGACGGCAACTACCATCAGCCCAAGCTTACGTACTACGTCAATGAGAAGAAGAGCGCTATTGCGCCCAAGGTTACCGACACCGGTGCAAGCACCATCGAGGAGCAGATCAACTCGGAATTTGTCTCCACGGCGGGCGAGACTGTTGCCGGTATCGCCAAGGATGCCGGAGTCGATTTAAAGGACAAGGCAACCCAGACCCAGGATTCGCTGGCAAGTTCGGTGTCCGAAGCATCCGATACCTTGGGCGAGGTGCGTGGTTCGATTGGCGACATGAATGCCGCCATCGATAAGACGAGTGGTTCCATTGCCTCGGCAGATGCAGCACTTGCCGGTCTACAGGGTCAGGCGCCGTCGCTGACGCAGGCGATCTCCCAGGGCAACGACCTGCTGGGCGAGGCTCGCGCCACGGCGGGTAATTCCATCACCTCGCTCTCCAAAGCGCTCTCGGAAGGCAGCCTTGCGCTCACCAAGACGTCAGCCTCCGCGAACGCTGCGATTGGCAAGCTGACGGGCACGGTCGCATCTACGACCACCCGTATCGACAACTCGCTTGAGTCTCTCCAGGCGACGATCGACCACAATAAGGCCGTTATCGGGCACTTGGAAATTCTCGTTAATGACACGTCGACAGGTTCCGAGGAAATTGACGCGCGCATTGTATCGACCATCGATTTGCTCCGCGAGCAGAATGAAAAGCTTCAGAGCATCAAGGATAGTCTGTCTGCGCAGTCGAGCGCCATGGCGAATGACGCCGCGGCTGTCTCGGGTGCCAGCGACGCTATCAATAACGCAATCCAGACTGGTGCGACTAACCTTGGCCAGGCCCAGACGGACCTGGGTCAAAACGCGCTGCCGAAGGCCTCGAGCGCGCTTGATTCATTTGCCGCCGTCTCGGGTGATCTGACGGGAATCGTGTCTGGCCTCACGCCTGCTATTGCAAGTGCGCGCGGTACACTTTCGCAACTCAACGCTACGCTCGGTCAGGCCAAGACCACGCTGTCCCAGACCGATGCCTCGCTTGCCAAGGTCCAGGACAAGCTCGCAACCGCCGCCAACGACATTGCGGCGCTGCAGACCTCCGAGTCCATGGGCGAGCTGGCTGAACTGATGGGTGTCGACGTCAATGACGTGGCAGACTTTATGGCATCTCCCGTAGAGCTGACTTCCAAGTCATTTTTCCCGGTCAAGAGCTTTGGCTCGGGCATCGCTCCCTTCTATACCAATCTGGCGCTTTGGGTGGGCGGCTACGTGCTTATCGCTATCTACAAGCTCGAGGTCGACCGCGAAGGCATCGGCAGCTTTACCGCGCGTCAGGGCTACTTTGGCCGCTGGCTGCTACTGGTGATCCTGGGCGCGTTCCAGGCCATTATCGTTACGGTAGGCGATCTGGTGATTGGCGTGCAGTGCGTCAGCCCGCTGCTGTTCGTGCTGGGCGGCATCGCCATTTCGTTCACCTACGTCAATATCATCTATGCGCTGTCCACCACGTTTAAGCATATCGGCAAGGCGATCGGCGTCATCCTGGTCATTGTGCAGATTCCGGGCTCTTCGGGCATGTACCCCATCGAGATGATGCCCGGCTTCTTCCAGTGGTTGCATCCGCTGCTGCCCTTTACCTACGGCATCAATCTGCTGCGCGAGACGGTCGGCGGCATGTATTCGTTCAACTACCTGTTTAACCTGTGCATTCTGGGCGTGTTCTTGATCGTGGCGCTCTTTATCGGCCTGCAGCTGCGTCCGCTGCTGCTCAACCTTAACCTGCTCTTTGATAAACAGCTTTCCACGACCGGTATGATGATTTGCGAGTCCAACGACCTGCCGCGCCAGCGCTACTCGCTGCGCACGGCCATGCGTGTCATGCTCGATTCTGATTCGTACCGTCGCGAACTGCTCGACCATGCGGTGACCTTTGAGCACCGTTACCCCTACTACATCAAGGGCGGTTTTGCCGCCGTGGTGGGCGTTCAGGTCCTGCTCTTTGTCCTGTCGACGGTTCTCGATATCGACAATAACGGCAAGATCATCCTGCTTGTCATTTGGATCATCTCGGTTATTGCTATCTGCGGCTGGCTTATCAATATCGAATATATCCGCGCGAGCCTCAATACCCAGATGCGCATCTCGGCGCTTTCGGATGAGGACTTGCGTCGCGAGATGCGCGAACACACGGCCGCCATTCCTGCCGCCCGCCACATGTTTGGCCTCAACGCCAGCGAGCGTGGTGCCAAGGGCGGCGATCAGTCCGCGGGCCGCTTGCCGCATATAGGATCGCACCATAAATCTCAGGGCAGCGACAGCACAGCCACAAATGATGGAGATACCACCGCGCTTGGCAAGCACTCCAAAGGAGGTGAGGCATAAATGAAGAACATCCTGCATCTGTTTAAGCGCGATGTCCAAAACGTGTCTCGCTCCGTGATCGGCCTGATTGTCGTGATGGGCCTCATTATCGTGCCGTGTCTGTACGCGTGGTTTAACATCGCCGGCAGCTGGGATCCGTACGGCAACACCGGCAATCTTAAGATTGCCGTGGTCAACACCGACGAGGGCTACGAGAGCGATCTGATTCCCGTCGAGGTCAACGTGGGCGAAAACGTAACCGCCACCCTGCGCGGCAACGAGAACTTCGACTGGGTTGTCCTCAACGACCGCGATAAGGCGATCGAGGGCGTTAAGTCGGGCGCGTACTACGCTGCCGTCGTTATCCCTAAAACGTTTAGCGCCGACATGATGACGCTTTTCTCGACTGAGGTGAAGCACGCCGATATCGAGTTTTACGAGAACCAGAAGGCCAACGCCATCGCGCAGATCGTGACCGAGAAGGGTTCGAACGCCGTTCAAAGCCAGGTTAACGAAACTTTTACCGAGACCATTACGAGCATCGGTCTTAAGACGGTGTCCAGCCTGCTCGATTACATGAGCACCGACCAGGTCAGCAACTTTATCGCCAACCTGTCCTCGACGCTCGGCGATTCGGTCCAGGACCTGCAGGGCGTTCAGGCCAGCGCAACGTCGCTTGCGGGCATTTTGAGCTCCACGTCCGATTCGCTGACGTCGGCGAGCGGTATGCTCCAGCAGACGGGTACCGTCGATGAGTCGACCAAGCAGTTGATGGAACACGCCAAGAGCGGCATCAATGATTCCAAGGAAGCGCTCAAGGCCGCCAACGATGCCGTTGACGCGGCGATTGACGGAAGCGCGGGCTCGTTCGACAATGTGTCTGCCGAGCTCGCGAAGGCGTTCGACACCGCAAACCAGCATGTGGACCTTACGGTGTCCCAGCTCAACGATGCCGCGGCGGCGCTCAATACACGTGCCGACGATATCGACGCCACGGCCGACCAGCTCCGCGGCTTTGCCGAGCAGGTCAGTGACGAAAAGCTCCAGGAGAGCCTTAAGTCTGTAGCAACATCGCTGGGCAGGATCGCGGTGGAGTATCGCAACAACGCCAAGGACCTGACGGCAACTGCTAAGTCCCTTTCTGACAGCATGGCAGAGGTCAACAGCACGCGTGCCGAGGTCGATCAGGCCATCGCCGATGCCAAGGCCGGCATTGCGGGCGCCAAATCCGATTACGATTCCACGTTCTCGGTTAAGGCCAAGGAGCTCAAGAAGACCGTCTCGGGCATTCTAGACTCGCTCGATGGTATCTCGGGCGATTTGGATAGCGCCGTAGACGGCCTGACCGATGCATCCGGTTCGCTGGCAAAGGGCCTCTCCAAGGCTGCAAAGCTGGTCAACAAGGTTTCCGATCAGCTGGGCGAGGCGTCGGACAAGATCGGCGCGTTTAAGGACGAGCTCGACGGTGCCTTGATGTCGGATGATCTTGCGACGATTAAGACGATGATCGGCAACGATCCCGAGGGTTTGGCCGTGTCGCTTTCCGGCCCCGTCGCGCTCGACCGCAAGCCGGTCTATCCGATCCGCAACTACGGTTCGGCCATGGCGCCGTTCTATACGATTCTGTCGCTGTGGGTGGGTTCGATTGTGCTGGCAGCCATGATGAAGGTCTCGGTCGACGATGAGCTTATCAACGAGCTCATCCCCGTACGCCTGCACGAGATCTATTTGGGCCGCTACTTGTTCTTTGGCGGCTTGGCCTTGCTGCAGGCGACGCTCGTGTGCGCCGGCGATATCTTGTTCTTTGGAATCCAGTGCGACAACCCGCTGCAGTTTGTGTTGGCGGGCTGGATCGCGAGTCTCGTGTTCTCCAATATCGTCTACACGCTTACGGTTTCGTTTGGCGATATCGGCAAGGCGCTCGCTGTCGTGCTGTTGGTCATGCAGGTCGGTGGTTCGGGCGGTACATTCCCCATCGAGATGACCGGCCCCGTGTTCCAGGCGATCTATCCGTTCCTGCCGTTTACCCATGGCATCAATGCCATGCATGCTGCCATGGCTGGCGCCTACCATATGGAGTACTGGGTTGAGCTGGGTATTCTGGCGAGCTATCTGATTCCGTCGCTGGCCCTGGGTGTGGTCTTCCGCCGTCCGGTCATCAAAGCCAACGACTGGATTATCGAAAAGCTGGAGAGTACTAAATTAATCTAGCGCAACAATGTGAACGCTGATGTTGCCGGAGCATCGAGGCTTTTGTTTTCGATACTTTAGTGGGCTGAATTGCGTGGGCTGCTTGATTGTTGCTACAGTTGCGGGGCGTGCCGGGGGTCCGGCGCGTCCCGTTTTTATTTGACCATGAGGCGGCATGCGGTCGCGCGCGTGCGGACACCACGCCCAGACCGAGCGCGAGGATGCCCTATGGCCCATCATGCCGCTATTGAAATCGAAAATATGCCCGATAGCCCTGTAGCCCGCGAAGACCTGGGTGCCGGCGGTGCCTCTCGCGGTGCCGGTGCGCGCTCGCCGCTGTTCTGGAAGGTCTTGCTGCTTTCGATAGCGGTCATCTGGGGCTATTCCTTTACCACCATGAAGGACGCGCTCGATACCATTCCGGTGTTCGAGCTGCTCTACATTCGCTTTCTTCCGGCGTCGCTGGTCATGCTTGCCGTCTTCCACAAGCGCATTGTTGCCCATTTCAACGCTCGAAATCTGATTGTTGGACTTGGCATGGGCGCGCTCATGTGGGGTGCCTACGGTTTGCAGACGATTGGCCTGGCGCAGACCACGGCAGGCAAAAGCGCGTTTTTGACGGGCACGTACTGCATCTTGGTTCCGTTTGCGAGCTATGTCCTAAGCGGCGAAAAACTTACCCGTTACAACTTGGGCGCCGCGTTGCTGTGTCTGGCGGGCATTGGCTTGGTGGCGCTTGATAGCGTCGAGTTCAATGTCGGCGATGTTATTACGCTGGGCGGCGCGGTCTTCTTTGCCATCCAGATGGCGGTGGCCGCTAAGTACGGTCGCAAGATGGACATCAACGTCATCACGTTTTGGATGTTTGCGGGCAACGGTGTGCTGTGCCTGATTTCTTCGCTGCCGTTCGAGACCCAGGCGCCTTTATCCGTGTGGACGCCGAGCTTTATTGGCGTGATGGCATTTCTCTCGGTGGGCTGCACATGCGTGGGTTTGCTCATCCAAAACGTGGGCTTGGCGCATGTCCCGGCCTCGACGGGCTCACTACTGCTTTCGATGGAGTCGCCATCGGGCGTGCTGTTCTCGGTGCTGCTGATGGGGGAGGTGCTCACCTCGCGTTTGCTTGCCGGCTTTGCGCTCATCTTCCTGTCGATTATCTTGAGCGAGACGCACTTTGGCTTTTTGCGTAAAAAGCCGCGAGCGCGTTTGTAAACAATCTGTTGCGCCGTCCCTCTGGGGCGGCGTTTTTTATGCGTCGCCTTTAAAGTTATGCCTTGCACTTTAGAGTATGAAAGTGCTTGCTGCTAAAACTTTACTGGAGGGCATCTATGGCACCAGCTCTGTCCGATTTCCAACCACAACCAGCGCTTCAGACCTCAGCGGCGGCGCAAGCCGCCATTGGCGACGGTCTGGTCAAAGAGGCTCAGGCTTTTGCCGATGAGCTTGCCGCATGGCGTCACGATCTGCATCGGATGCCCGAACTCGGTAACGATCTCCCACAGACCTCTGCGTATATCCAAGCGCGCCTGAACGAGATGGACATCCCATTTTCCACGCTCGTCGATGGTTCCTGCGTTGTGGGCCTTGTCGGTGCCGGTGCCGCCGCGGCCCAGGGCAATGGCGTCTGCACGGACGAACAGGCCGGTACGGTCGTTATGCTGCGCGGCGACATGGATGCCCTGCCCGTTGTCGAGGAATCCGGCGAGCTCTTTGCATCTACCAATGGCTGCATGCATGCTTGCGGTCATGATATGCACGCGACGGCGCTGCTTGGTGCGGCGCGCCTGCTCAAGGCTCGCGAGGCCGTGCTTGTCGACGCCAATGCCACCGTCAAGCTGTTGTTCCAGCCGGGCGAGGAGACCTTTGAGGGGGCACGCGCTGCCATCGCCGACGGCTTGCTCGAGAACCCGCGTCCTCAGGCGGCTTTTGCCATGCATGTCAACAGCCAGTCGCCGCTTGGCCTGGTGCTCTACGGCAGCCCGGCGCTTTCGGGCGTGTACGGTTTCCGCATCACGCTGCAGGGCAAGGGCGGCCACGGTTCGAGTCCCGAGATCTGCATCGACCCCATCACGGCAGGCGTGCATGTGCACCTGGCGCTCCAGGAGCTTATCGCTCGCGAGGTGCCGGCGGCCAAGGAGGTCGCGCTCACCGTGGGTAAGTTTGCCGGTGGCCAAGCGGCCAATGTGATTCCCGACACCTGCGTGCTCGAGGGAACATTGCGCGGCTTTGACGTTGAGCTCATGGAGCACCTCAAGACCCGCATCGCGGAGGTCGTCAAAGGCGTTGCCACGACTTATCGTACGCCGGCGACTATCGAGACGCTCTCGGATGTTCCCCCGCTCGTGCTCGATGACGATATGACCCAGGCTTCGCTTGGCTATGTGGGTGCGACGTTGCCCAAGGCCGCCTTCCTGCCTCTGTTCCATGCCATGGCGAGCGAGGACTTTGCGCTTATCTCGAGCGAGATACCGAGCGCGTACTTTACGTTCGGTGCGGCTGTGACCGATACGGACGAGCACTTTGCCCAGCACCATCCCAAGGCACGCTTTAGCGATGCCGAGTTGCCGCTCGGCGCCGCGGCTTATGCGGCGGTCGCCCTGGGCTATATCGCCGACCACAAGGAGTAATCCATGTCCCAGCAGCATAAATTCTTCCCCGGTTGGCTCGTCGTGGCCTCCGGCTTTGTCATCATGGCCACGTGTTACACGATTTTCGTTAACTGCATGAGCCTGTTTCAGCCGCTTATCGTGAGCGACTTGGGCATTTCCCTTGCTCAGTACAACATCTCCAACGCCATCTCAACCGTGGTGAGCGTTGTCGGCTCGCTTGTCATTGGCCATGTTGCCGACAAAGTGAGCGGTCGCATCTTGGGTTCCCTTACCGTTATCGCCACCTCTGCCGTTCTTGCCGGGATGAGCTTTGTCGGTGAGCTGTGGCAGGTCTACGTGCTCTTTGCCGTCTCGGGCTGCTTTGCCGTCGCCTCGACCCGCCTGCTCATTAGCCTTGTGACCGCCAACTGGTTTACGGCCAAGCGAGGTCTTGCGATCTCCATAGCACTTTCGGGCTCGGGCTTTGGAGGCGCTGTTCTGTCTCCCACCGTGAGCTCGCTTATCGTGAGCGTTGGCTGGCGTTCCGCCTTCCTGGTGCTCGCGGCTATCTGCATGGTGGCGGCGTTGCCCATCACGGCCTATTCCTTCCGCACCAAGCCTTCTGAGATAGGCCTTAAGCCGCTCGGCGAGAACCCGGGCGATCCGTCCGTCTCGACAGCTGGCGACAAGGACGAGCACACGGCTCCCGAGGTTAACGTCGGTTGGTCTCGTATCAAGAAGAGCCCGGCGTTTTGGCTGCTTGTCGTCGCCTTTCTCTTTATGGGCCTCGTTAACGGTGCCATCTTGCCCAACCAGATCACCAACATGACGAGCGTTACCGTCAACGGCGCCAAGATTGTCACGGGCGGTCACGATCCCGTGTGGGCGGGCACTGTGCTTTCGGCCTATATGGTCACCGTCGTTATCGCCAAGATTTCGCTCGGCGTCATTTACGATCGCTTTGGCCTACGTTTTGGCAACGTGTTGGGATCCGTTGCGTGCATTATCGCCTGCGTCGCCCTGTGCTTCCCCGCGACCGATCTTGGTCCCATCGTGGCTGCCGTGAGCTTTGGTGTCGGAACGTGCATGGGCACCATCACGCCCACTATCGCCGCGTCCAAGCAGTTTGGCATGGCCGATCTGGGCAAGGTCACGGGCACCATTACCTCGCTCGAGATGGTCGGCGGCACCGTGGGTGCCATTGTCTCGGGCGTGCTGTTCGATGCCACGGGCTCCTTTGCGAGCACCTGGATCGTGTGCCTGGTGTGTTCTGTGGTCATGCTCGTATTCCTGCTGGCATCCGAGCCCATCGCCGCTAAGCTGCGTGCGAGCGTGGCGGGGGAGTAGACGTCCGTCGCTCTTTTCTGTTCGCCCCGTGTTCTGTCCGTGGTCGCCTTGGAAGCCGAATGGATGCTCGTACCATCATTCGGTTTCCAAGGCGGCCACGGGCATGCAAAATGATCCGTTTTCCTCTGTCCCCAACAGATCGTGTGATTCGAAGGGGGCGGAGGAAAGCGGATCGGCTGCAGCGGCGGCACGTCTGGCCGAACGAGCTCCCATACCCTCGTTCGGTCAGACGCGTCGCCGCGTTTTGTTTTTGTGCCGTATAATGACCACTACCTATGACGCGATACTAAAAGAAAGGTGTTTGCCCATGCAGGCACAGAAGGCGGAGGGAACCCGCGACCTTATCGGCGCCGAGATGCGCGCCTGGCAAAAGATGCAGCGGATTGCTGCCGGCGTGTTCGAGCCGTTTGGCTTTAAGCCCATCGAGACGCCCGCGATCGAGCAGGTGGACGTGTTTGTCCACGGCATCGGCCAGTCGACCGATGTCGTGCGCAAGGAGATGTTCCGCGTGTTTAGCGGCGCCAACCTGGAACGTGTCTTTACCGAGGGCACCGATGCCAAGCTCAAGCCCAAACAGCGCTTGGCGCTTCGTCCCGAGGGCACTGCCGGCGTGGTGCGCGCCGTCGTGGAGAACAACCTGGTGCCCCAGGGCTCCACGCCGTTTAAGGCCTACTATGCCGAGGCCATGTTCCGCGGCGAGCGCCCCCAGAAGGGCCGCCTGCGTCAGTTCCATCAGGTGGGCATCGAGTGGCTCGGTGCTCCCGATCCGGCTGCGGACGCCGAGTGCATCATTATGCTCATGGAGTTCTACAAGCGTCTGGGCTTCGATCTTTCCAAGCTCCGTCTGCTCATTAACTCGATGGGTGATGCCCAGTGCCGTCCGGCCTATCGCGAGCAGGTCAAGCAGTTCATTCTCGATCACGCCGACGAGATGTGCGATGAGTGCCGCGAGCGCGCCGAGCTCAACCCGCTGCGCGCCTTCGACTGCAAGAACGACCATTGCCGCGAGATCATGGCCGAGGCCCCGCTGATGGGCGACAACCTGTGCGACGAGTGCCGCGAGCATTACGAGCAGGTCAAGCGCTATCTGGATGCCGCCGGCATCGAGTATGTCGAGGATCCCACCCTGGTGCGCGGCCTGGACTACTACACCCGTACCGTCTTTGAGGTCGAGGCCCCTGGCGCCGGCGTCGGCTCCATCGGTGGCGGCGGCCGCTACGACGGCCTGGTCGAGCTCGAGGGCGGCAAGCCCACGGCCGGTGTCGGCTTCGCCGTCGGTTTTGAGCGCGCCCTGCTGGCCCTGCAGGCCTTTGGCAGCGACCTGGGTGCCGATGAGGCTCCGTGTGTCTACGTTGCCAACGCCGGCAAGGAACTGCGTCAGAACGTTTTTGCCATTACGCAGAAGCTTCGCGCCGCAGGCATCGTGACCGAGGCAGACTATCAGGGTCGTTCGCTCAAGGCTCAGTTTAAGCAGGCCGACAAGGTGGGCGCCAAGCTCATTTTGGTCTTGGGCGGCGACGAGCTTGCCGCCGGCAAGGTCAAGGTGCGCGACATGCAGAGCCATGACGAGGTACTGGTCGATTTGTCCAACGTGGTCGAGGCGGTTCGCGAGCGCCTGTAGCGCATCATTTTGAGCTGCGGGTCCGCTAACGCGTCCCGCTCGCGGCGAACGATTGTTACGGGGGTGTTTCGCTTTTATGCGGAATGTCCCCGTTTGCATATGCCGCCCACCGAGAAATACGACCATTTGGGGCAAAAAGCCTTGCAATGCAGAAAATACTTTTGTGTGGTAAAGCGCAATCAGTGTCGAAAGTATTTCTCAAGTGCCTATAATGAATACCGCATGTTACGTGCATAGAAGGAGGAATGGGAGGAAACGTGGCTGAGAACCTAAGCAACCAGTCTGTACCCGAAGCCGCGGCGCGCGTCGCTGCCGTGGTCAACCGCCTCGTTAACCGAATCGGCTCGAATGCCGAGTCCAGGGAGCGTCTCGCCGAGATTGAGATTCCCGAGGAGCTGCGCGACAACCTTGCGCTGTTCCTGCGCCTGGAGCGCCGTGTGCTTAGCGAGTATGATCCCGAGATCGCGGACCTGTTCGACAAGATTCTGTCGGCCGAGATCGTGGCCAATGCCGGCAACCCCGGTAGCCGTGCCGCCGACGAGGCCGTCGACGAGCAGGGCGTGCCCACCGCCGACGAGCCCACTGCTGTGGCGTTTCGCGAGGTCGTCGATTTGATCGACAGCCTACCGCTCGATAAGCAGCAGGTTATCGTCCGCGCCTTTACGAGCTTCTTCCATCTGGCAAACCTGTCGGAGGAGAACTACCGTGTGAAGCAGCTGCGCGAGCGTGAGGCCGGCGCATCGACCGATACCGAGGTCGATCCCGCCAACGAACTCACCGTCGCCTATCACCAGCTGGTGGATGAGATGGGTGTCAAGGGCGCCAACGAGCTGCTCGGTAAGCTTGAGTTCCATCCCGTCTTTACCGCGCATCCCACCGAGGCCCGTCGCAAGGCCGTCGAGGGCAAGATTCGCCGTATCTCTAACCTGCTGGAGGAGCGTCCGCGTCTGGGCGGCTCCGACCTGGTGGAGAACGAGCGCCATATGCTGCAGGAGATCGACGCCCTGGTGCGTACGAGCCCCATCGCGCTCAAGAAGCCCACGCCGGTCGAGGAAGCCGATACCATCATCGACATCTTCGATAACACGCTGTTCGACGTCATCCCCGTCATCTATCGTCGCTTTGACGACTGGGTGCTGGGTGACAAGGCCGGTACCGTGCCGCCGCTGTGCCCGGCGTTCTTCCATCCCGGCAGCTGGATCGGTTCCGACCGCGACGGTAACCCCAACGTTACCGCCAAGGTGAGCCGTGAGGTCGCCGCCAAGTACTTCACCCACATGGTGCTCAAGCTCGAGGACAAGTGCCGCCGCATCGGCCGCAACCTCACGCTCGAGGCCACCTACAGCAAGCCGTCTGCCGAGCTCATCAACCTGTGGAACCATCAGGTCGAGATGAGTGCGCATTACACGGCCCGCGCCGAGCTTATCTCCGAGCACGAGCCGCATCGCGCCGTCATGCTCGTCATGGCCGACCGTCTGAACGCCACCGTACGCCGTATCACCGACACCATGTATCACAGCGCCGACGAGTTCTTGGATGACCTGCGCGTCGTTCAGCGTTCGCTGGCTGCCTGCGGTGCCGTCCGTGCCGCCTACGGCCCGGTGCAGACCATCATCTGGCAGGTCGAGTCCTTCGGCTTCCATATGGTCGAGATGGAGTTCCGTCAGCACTCCGTGGTGCATGCCCGCGCCCTCAAGGACATCCACGAAAACGGTATCCATGGCGACCTGCAGCCCATGACGCGCGAGGTCATCGACACCTTCCGCGCTATCGGCTCCATCCAAAAGCGCTACGATAAGAAGATGGCACACCGCTACATCATCTCGTTTACCAAGAGTGCCCAGCATGTGGCCGACGTCTTTGAGCTGGCCCACCTGTCCTTCGCACACGAGGAGGACGTTCCCGAGCTCGACGTGATCCCGCTGTTCGAGCAGCTCGAGGACCTCGAGGGCTGTGTTGACGTGCTCGACCAGATGCTTACGCTGCCCGTGGTGCAGAAGCGTCTTGCCCAGACCAACCGCCGCATGGAGGTTATGCTGGGCTACTCCGACTCCTCCAAGGATGCCGGTCCTACCACGGCCATGCTTGCGCTGCACTCCGCGCAGGAGCGCATCGCCAAGTGGGCCGAGAAGAACGATATCGACCTGGTGCTCATGCACGGTCGCGGCGGCGCCGTGGGCCGTGGTGGCGGCCCGGCCAACAAGGCCGTACTGGCGCAGCCCAAGGGTTCGGTCAACTGCTTCTTTAAGCTCACCGAGCAGGGTGAGGTCATCTTTGCCCGTTACGGCAACCGCACGCTGGCTCAGCGCCATGTTGAGTCCGTTGCCGCCGCAACGCTTTTGCAGTCGGCCCCGAGCGTCGAGAAGACCAACACCGAGACCACGCAGAAGTTCTGGGATATGGCCGAGAAACTCAACGCCGCAAGCCACGAGCGCTATCTGGACCTGCTGAACACCGAGGACTTTGCACCGTGGTTCTCGACTGTGACGCCGCTGACCGAGGTCGGTCTGCTGCCGATCGGCTCGCGTCCCGCCAAGCGCGGCTTGGGTGCCAAGTCGCTCGACGACCTGCGTACCATTCCGTGGATTTTCAGCTGGAGCCAGGCACGCATTAACCTGGCCGCTTGGTACGGCCTGGGCACCGCCTGCGAGCAGCTGGGCGATCTTGACCAGCTCAAGGCTGCCTACCAGGAGTGGCCGTTCTTCCGCACCTTTATCGATAACATCGAGATGTCGATTGCTAAGACCGATCAGCGCATTGCCAAGATGTATCTGCATCTGGGCGACCGCGATGATCTGTCCAAGAAGGTCTTTACCGAGATGCAGCTCACCCGTAAGTGGGTCCTTGCCATCGTCGGTGACGAGTGGCCGCTGCAGCGTCGTCGCGTGCTCGGCTGTGCCGTTCGCGTGCGTAACCCCTACGTCGACGCCCTGTCCATCGCCCAGGTCCGCGCCCTCCGCGAGGTGCGTATGAACCAGGACGAGATGGCCGAGGAGAAGAAGGCCGAGTACATGAGCCTGATTCTTTCGACTGTGACCGGCGTCTCGGCAGGTCTGCAGAACACGGGGTAATCGATAGCCCTGCAGTCGTCCGGGCCCTCCATCAGTTTACTTTTAGGCACGTCCTCGGACATGCAAGAAGCCCTCGCTGCGCACTTCGTGCGGCGAGGGCTTCTTGCGTCCTGCGGAGTGTGCCTAAAAGTAAACTGATGGCGGGCCCTGCGATGTCCGGTCTTCGGCGGATTACTGCTGGGGGAATAATGGCGCGCTTCGCGCGTTTGGAAAGGGCTTCGTGCTGCGGAATGCATTCAGAGGGAAGCCCGTCGGGCCCCTTCGTCCTCGGTCCTCTGGAATTAAAGCTGAGGAGAAGAATGGCGCGCTTCGCGCAAAGCGTGGAGTGCGGCGAGGGCTTCTTGCGTCCTGCGGAGTGTGCCTAAAAGTAAACTTATGGCGGGCCTTGCGATGTCCAGCTTCGGCGGAAGGCCGCTGGGTGAGGGTGGTGCCTGGGGCGACGTGCAAAAAACGGAGTTTTCAGCAGCCAAAGATCGATGCATAAGGCCATAGCCGGCCCTCGCTGCCTTTGTTGATGATTTTGCAAGACAATTGGGCCTTGGCGATGCTCATATACGGCTGGTTTCTCGCCGCATGTTATCCAGATGGGACGAGTCATGAGGACGATCTACCTTTTGAAAGACTTTTGACACGAAAATCTTATCTTGCGATGCTGAATACTCGCAAAAATGCACGCTCCGGAGGGGGCTACCATGTTGCGGTTCGAAACCCAATGCGTCATTCTATGCAGTATATTGACCTATTTATGCAAGATAGCTTACACGCGCATGCCACAGGATTGATGTTTGCCTCGGCGCTGCGTAAGCCACCCTGCCTATAGCTTCTTTGACAGGAGGCCGCGGTCCCTCTTGGGGTCGCGGCCGTTTTGTTGTGGGTTAAATATGAACGTTGTGTTAACGACTCGGTGGACGGTGGCGTTTTTCGGTGAGCGGCGTATCCTTCCAACGGTTTATCTAGTGTGTCAGTTGAAAGGAAGAGGGCGCTCGTCATTGTTTGAATGTGAACTGCCGTTTGACCACAAGACATTGCATCTGGAGCTCGAGGATAAGAACTTCGCGGGTGTGATGGAAGGTCACCAAAACGAGTTTAAGACTGCAAAATCGCAGGAAAAGCTGGTAGAGGATTCGCTTGCCAACCCTTATGGATCGCCTTCGCTCGAGGAGCTTTGCGCTGGCAAGAAGGATATTGTCATCATTAGCTCTGACCATACGCGCCCCGTTCCCTCGCGTGTGACGATGCCTATTCTGCTGCATCACATCCACTCCGCTGCGCCTGAGGCGCGCGTTCGCATTCTGGTTGCTACGGGTATGCATCGTCCGTCGACGCACGAGGAACTCGTCAACAAGTATGGCGAGGAGATCGTTGCCAACGAGGAAATTGTCATGCACGTCGCGACCGACGACAGCATGATGGAAAAGATCGGCACCCTGCCTTCTGGTGGCGAGTGCATCATCAACAAGATTGCCGCCGATTGCGATCTACTGCTTGCCGAGGGCTTTATTGAGCCGCATTTCTTTGCCGGTTTTTCTGGCAGCCGCAAGTCCGTGCTGCCCGGCATCGCCAGCTACAAGACCATCATGTACAACCACAACGGCCAGTTTGTGAACGATTCCCATTCGCGCGCCGGCAACCTGTGCCACAACCACGTGAGCGAGGACATGTTTGCCGCTGCCGAGATGGCTCACCTTGCCTTTGTGCTCAACGTGGTACTCAACGGCAAGCACGAGGTCATCGGCTCCTTTGCCGGCGACATTCACAAGGCGCACGAGGCCGGCTGCGAGTTTGTGAAGAGCCTTGCCGGCGTTGAGCCCGTCGAGTGCGAGATTGCCATCACCACCAACGGTGGCTATCCGCTCGATCAGAACGTCTATCAGGCCGTGAAGGGCATGTGCGCTGCCGAGGCCACACTTCCCGAGGGCGGCGTGATCATCGATGTCGCCGGTTGCGCCGATGGTCACGGAGGCGAGGGCTTCTATCACAACATCGCCGACAACGATCCGGCAGAGTTTGAGCGCGCCTGCATCGACCGTCCTAAGGACGAGACCCTGCCCGACCAGTGGACGAGCCAGATCTTTGCCCGCATCCTGGCGCATCACCCTGTGATCATGGTCACCGACCTGTGCGATCACCAGATGCTCAAGGATATGCATATGACGCCGGTCAACACCCTCGAGGAGGCGCTCAAGCTCGCCTTTGAAATGAAGGGTGCCGATGCCAAGGTAGCCGTCATTCCCGATGGCCTGGGCGTTGTCGTCGCTCAGCACTAGCGCGCGGCCTAAACGAATCGTTTGTTACCGACAAGAAAGATAAGGTTTTATGCTTACCAAGCTCCTCTGCGAATTCGGCGCAACGGCCCTCATGATCATCTTTGGCGTGGGCGTACACTGCGATACCGTGCTTAAGGGCACCAAGTATCAGGGCTCCGGCCACATGTTTGCCATCACCACCTGGTCTTTTGGCATCTCGGTCTGCCTGTTTGTCTTTGGCGGCGCCGTGTGCATGAACCCGGCTATGGTGCTTGCCCAGTGCATCGTCGGTCTGGTGCCGTGGAGCAGCTGCATCCCCTTCATGATTGCCGATATGCTCGGCGGCTTTGTGGGCGCCGTAATCGCTTGGTTTATGTATACCGACGAGTTCAAGGCTTCCGAGGGCGTCGTCGACCCCATTGCCCAGCGCAACATCTTCTCGACCAACCCCACCACCGAGGGCACGAACTATGCCCGCAACTTCTTCTGTGAGGCTATCTGCACCTTTGTGTTCATCAGCGCCATCCTTGCTGCCGCTAGCCGCGCCGGCGAGAACGTTCTGATGCTCGCTATCTGCGTCGGCCTGATCGTTTGGGCCGTTGGCATGGGCATGGGTGGCATCACCGGCTTCGCCATGAACCAGGCACGCGACCTTGGTCCTCGCATGGCCTATCAGGTGCTGCCGATCAAGAACAAGGCTGACAACAACTGGAAGTACGGCCTGCTCGTTCCTGGCATCGCGCCGTTTATCGGTGCCGCTCTGGCCGCGCTGTTTGTGCACGGTTTCTTGGGCATGTTCTAGTCCAAGGCCACATTGTTGTCCGCTGGCCGCATGGGGTAACTTCCCAGCGCGTCCTCGGACATGAAAGAACCCCCGCTGCGCACTTCGTGCGGCGGGGGTTCTTTCGTCCTGCGGAATGCGCTGGGAAGTTACCCCATGCGGCCAGCTGCGGGGTCTTTGTTGCGTTCGTACAAGCAACCCAACATATTTCTGAATTTGGATGGGAGGGGCTTGTTGCTGTTGGGGGCGTTGAAGTGCGAGTGACACGTTGGGATGCGCGGGCGCCTTGGGTTGGGGCAATGCTCTGGGATGAGCCTCTTACTTAGGTGAAGAGGGGTTTTATGGCTGAGAGGTAGTCTTTGGCTACGTCGGCCTTGTCGGCTTGGAAGTTGTGCCAGGCCCACCATTGGACGGTGGCTACGAAGCTTGAGGCTATGTGGTGGAGGAGGAAGTTGCGATCCATGGTGCTGGCGGGGCCTGCGGGGTCGACAGGGACGGTTTCGGCTGCGCGCGACATGATGGTCTTGCGGAGACAGTCGGCGAAGACGCGCGAGCCGGCGCCGGCTACGAGGGCGCGTACGCCCTGACGACGATCCCAGAGGTTGTTGAGGATATGCTCGACCTGTACGAGCGGGTCATTGAGGGGTGTACCGTCATCGTCGAGGGCATGGGTGCAGATATCGCACACGAACTCAGCGAGCAGGTCATCTTTGCTCTTGAAGAGGCCGTAGAACGTTGCCCGACCCACATGGGCGCGAGCGATGATGTCGCCGACGGTAATCTTGCCGTAGTCCTCTTCGCGCAGGAGCTCGGAGAACGCTGCAACGATGGCAGCGCGGCTTTTTGCCTTGCGGGCATCCATGGCTATGCGTCCGCGTGAACGAGCAGACAGCGGAGCGTGCCGGAGCAACCCTCGTAGGGGCGTTTGCCGGCGCCGTAGCCGACGGCTTCGATGTGGTAGCGTGAGGGCAGTTGGTCGGACGTGCGCAGCGCGGTGACGATGGCGGCGCCCGTTGGCGTCACGAGCTCGCCGGCGACCGGTGCAGGCGTGAGGGCGATATTGCCTGCCTGGCACAGGTTGACGACAGCGGGGACGGGAATGGGCATGAGGCCGTGGGCGCAGCGGATGGTTCCGTGGCCCTCGGAGAGCGACTCGACCACAACATCCTCAATGCCCAGGTCGTCGAGGCAGATGGCGACAGAGCAGACGTCGACGATGGAGTCGATGGCGCCCACCTCGTGAAACAGGACGGTGTCGGGCGTTTTGCCGTGAGCTTTGGCCTCGGCAGCAGCGAGTGCGGTAAAGATGGCGAGGGCACGACGCTTGGCGCCATCGCTTAGCTGTGAGCCGTCGATGATGGCGGTGACGTCCGCCAAAGAACGGTGGTGATGGTGGTGGGCGTGATGGTGATCCTCGTGGCAATGACCGTGGCCCTCATGGTCATGCTCGTGCGTATGCTCGTGGCAGTGTTCGTGTTCATGTCCGCCATGGTCATGATGGTGGTGCTCATGCTCGTGCGTGTGCTCGGCAGCTGCTTCGTTGCCAAAGAGCCAGGCCATATCGTGATCATGGTTCTCGAGCTCCTCTGCCAACTGAACGTCAAAGTCGCAGGCGTCGATGCCATGCTTGTTTGCACGCGTGACAGCGATCGTAAAGCCGTCGACCGGCAGCGTGGCGAGCTGTTCGCGCAGGTGCTCCTCGCTGGCGCCCAGATCGAGCAGGGCCGCGACGGTCATATCGCCGCTGATGCCCGAGGTGCCGTCGATGATAAGCGTATGCTGATGGTTGGACATGGAATGCTCCTTAACGGGCGCAGGGTGTTCCGGCGCTCAGATGATTGATAAGACTTGCCTGGTAGGCAGCACCAAAGCCATTGTCGATATTGACGACCGAAACGCCGCTGGCGCAGGAGTTGAGCATGGCGAGCAGCGCGGCTACGCCACCAAAGCTCGCGCCGTAGCCCACGCTGGTGGGAACGGCGATGACCGGACAGCTTACCAGACCGCCGATAACGCTCGCCAGCGCGCCCTCCATGCCGGCGATGGCGATGACCACCTGTGCCTGGGCAAGTTCCTCGGCATGCGCGAGCAGACGGTGCAGGCCGGCGACACCTACGTCGTAGAGGCGGTCGACCTCGTTGCCGTAGAACTCGGCCGTCAACGCGGCTTCTTCGGCGACGGGCAAGTCGCTCGTACCGGCGCAGGCGACAACGATGCGTCCGTTACCGGTAGGGGAGGGCTTACCGCCTACGAGGGCGAGCTGGGCGTTCGGGACATATCCCAGGTCGATCCCGTTGTCGAGAAGCTCCGAGGTGCGGGCTGCTTTTTCGGCATCCAGGCGCGTAACCAGGGTGCGCTCCTGACCGGCATCGCGCAGCGCTTTGATAATGGTGGCAATCTGCTCGGCGGTTTTACCGGCGCCGTAGACAACCTCGCCGGCTCCCTGGCGCACCCCGCGCGAAAGATCGAGCTGCGCAAAACCCAGATCGGCGGTTGGCGCCGTTTGGATGCGCGTAAGGGCGACTGCCGGGGTGACTGCTCCGTCGGCAACATCGCTCAGCAGCTGCTCTAGATCTCGCTTATCCATATATCTTCCCTTCGACGGCGCAAAGTCTAGCACTCAAAGGGTATGTTTCCGAACACTAAGACAAAATTGTTCGGAAACTAGATATAGGGGATTTGATTCTGTTGTTAGATGGATCGGCTAGTCACGCAGGATGATGTCCATGGCGAGCATCAGGTTGCGCTCGTCGATGGCAAACGGAGCGGCCTCGCGCGTCTTGGGCTTGGCGCAAAATGCGATGCCCGTGCCCGCGGCCTGAATCATGGGGATGTCGTTGGCGCCGTCGCCGATCGCCACGGTATGGGCCATATCGACACCGCACTCAACCGCCCAATCCAGCAGCTGGATGAGCTTGGATTCCTTGGTCACAATGTCTGCCGCCAGCTTGCCCGTGAGCTTGCCGTCTACGACCTCCAGCCGGTTGGCCAGGCAAAAATCGATGCCCGCGGCGGCCACGATCTTGTCGGCGACCTCGTGGAAGCCGCCGCTTACCACGCCGACCTTCCAGCCTTTGCTGTGCGCCGAGCGCACAAGCTCCAGTGCGCCGGGGGTAAACGTCACGCGCTCAAAGGTGCGCTCGAAAACGCTCTCGTCCAAGCCGGCAAGCAGCCCCACGCGCTCCTCGAGCGCCTGCTTAAAGTCGAGCTCGCCGCGCATGGCGCGTTCGGTGATCCGCGCAACTTGCCCGCCCACGCCTGCCTCCTCGCCCAACAGGTCGATGACCTCCTGGTTGATGAGCGTGGAATCGATATCCATAACGATGAGGCGTGAAGTCATGGCGGGCCTTTCCGAGTGCAGTTGTATTGTAGGCACATTGTCGCACGTGACAAGCGCGGGCGGGCAGTGCGGTGCGCCAATTGTTTCGTCTCCGTCAAGTCTTTGAGCGGGAGCCACTTTTTCGCGGTACATCGGCGCGGGTGCGATAAGATAGAACGCCATGTCCGGCTGCGCGGTTTACGCAGGCTGGGCAAATCTGTACGACGCCGCCCGGAACGACACGGGGCGGCACAGATCCATAAAGGAGGATCACTGGTATGAGCCAGACCCGTCCCATCGACGAGCATTCCATGCACACCCATACCTGCGGCGAGCTTCGCCGCGAGAACGTGGGCGAAGAGGTCACCCTCACCGGTTGGGTGAGCCGTCGCCGCGACCACGGCGGCCTTATCTTCTGCGACCTTCGCGACCGCGAGGGCATCACGCAGCTTACCTTCGACCCCGAGCACTCCGACGGCGATGCCTTTAAGATCGCCGAGACCATGCGTCCCGAGTGGCCCATCAAGATTCACGGCGTCGTGCGCGCTCGTGGCGAGGAGACCACCAACGCCAAGCTCGCGACCGGCGAGATCGAGGTCCTGACCGACCACGCCGAGGTGCTCAACACCTCCGTCACCCCGCCGTTCCAGATCGAGGACGGCATCGAGACCAGCGAGGACACCCGTCTGCGCTATCGCTATCTGGACCTCCGTCGTCCCGAGATGATGGCCAACCTCAAGCTGCGCTCCGACTTCACCTTTGCCATTCGCGAGGCGCTTCACAACCGTGAGTTCATGGAGGTCGAGACGCCCTCCCTGTTCAAGTCTACGCCCGAGGGCGCCCGCGACTTCATCGTTCCCAGCCGTATTCAGCCGGGTAACTTCTACGCCCTGCCGCAGTCCCCGCAGCTCCTAAAGCAGCTGCTCATGGTCGGTGGCGTCGAGCGCTACTACCAGGTTGCCAAGTGCTTCCGCGACGAGGACTTGCGTGCCGACCGTCAGCCCGAGTTCACCCAGGTCGATATCGAGATGTCCTTCGTGGACCAGAACGACGTCATGAGCGCACTCGAAGAGGTCCTGGCCGATGCTTTCGGTCGCATGGGTGTCGAGATGCCCACGCCGCTGCGTCGCATGGACTACTGGGAGGCCATGGACACCTATGGCTCCGACAAGCCCGATACCCGCTATGGCATGCATCTGGTCGATCTGACCGACATCTTTGCTAACTCCAAGTTCAAGGTCTTTGCGACTGCCGCAAACGAGGAGGGCTCTGTCGTCAAGGCCATCAACGCCAAGGGCGCCGGTGCCTGGGCACGTGCCAAGATCGATAAGCTCGCCGGCGTGGCCTCCACGTTTGGCGCCAAGGGTCTGGCCTGGATCGCTTTCCGCGAGGACGGCTCCATCAACAGCCCCATCGTCAAGTTCTTCTCGGACGAGGAGATGGCGGCTCTGCGCGAGCGCATGAACGTCGAGCCTGGCGACCTCGTGATGTTCGCCGCCGGCCCGCGCCTGCTCTCTGACGAGATCCTGGGCGGCATGCGCTCTCACATGGCCAACGCACTCGAGATCAAACGCGAGGGGCACGACTTCCTGTGGGTCGTCAACTTCCCGCTGTTCCACTGGGATGAGGACCGTAAGGCCTATGCAGCCGAGCACCAGCCGTTCACTCTGCCGACCGAGACCGACATCGCCAAGATCGAGGCCGACCCGTTGGCTGCCGGTTCCTGCACCTACGACTTTGTCATGGACGGTTTTGAGGCCGGCGGCGGTGGCATGCGCATCCATAACGCCGAGATGCAGATGTCCATGCTCAAGCTCCTGGGCTTTACCGAGGAGCGCGCCGAGTCGCAGTTTGGCTTCCTCATGGAGGCGCTCAAGTTTGGTGCGCCCCCGATGGGCGGTTTTGCCCTGGGTCTGGACCGCGTGTGCATGCTGCTTACCGGCTCCGATTCTATCCGCGACGTCATGGCGTTCCCCAAGACGGCCAGCGGCTCCGACCTCATGTCGGGCGCCCCGAGTGCCGTTTCCGGCGCCCAGCTCAAGGACGTCAGCCTGCGCTTGATGTAGGCGAGCGGCTACATATTGTCTCTAACGAGGGAAGGACGCGTGCCTCCCCTCGTTTTTTATGCGCGGGCGTTGCGAGGGCATAGGGTGACCGGACGTCGCGGAAAGTGCGTCCCGGAATCTGCGTCCAGAATGGTCCGCGCTTTCCCAAAGGGGGTCCTCTGGGAAAGCGCGGCCCAGAATTCGGTAAAATAATGGGGCACAGTTTCCGGTTGAGCCTTCTGGCGGAAACCGTGTCCCATCGTTGACACTCGAAGTGGGATGTGGTTTCCGTCCCGCTCTCGACAAGCATCTAACGCTACAATAACTACCACGTGGCTGGGTTTGGCCGGCCAAATGTGCGATGCTGCGGGAGGGGACATGGTCGAGTTTACAAAGACGATTAAAGATCCGTTGGGACTACATGCCCGCCCGGTTGCGCTTCTCTATGACATTATCGCCAAGCATCGTAGTGACGTGTCGGTCAGCATCGGCGATCGCCACACGGATGGCCGCGATATCATGGGACTCATGGCCCTCTATGGTGAGTGCGGTGAGAGCGTCGTCTTTCGTGTTTCGGGCGTGGATGAGGCCTCGTGCGTCACGTCGATCAGAAACCTCTCGCTCTAAGCGGAACAATGTGAAAAAGGAGAGTCCCCTCTGTTGCATACATTGGTATGACAAGGCACCGCAAAGAGACCGTCTTTGCGGTGCCTTTGTTTAATATGGGAAACTTTTTCGAAAACTGAATAGGGACCCTTTCCAAAAAGTTAACCGCGTGTTAGTTTACTAGTTCGAACATAGATGCGGTTAACTTTTATCGCGTCGATGTTGAGGACGAACCGATGTTAGGAGCTCACTCATGTCTTGCGGACCGCAGATGCCGGCCATGCCGCTTTCTATGGTAAAAGCGGGCGAAACCGTGCACGTGTCTCGTGTAAAGGGCAATGAGGACATAAAGCACCACCTCAAGGACCTCGGCTTTGTCGAGGGCAGCGAGATCCACGTGGTGAGCTCGAGTGGCGCCAATATCATCGTCACGGTGCTGGGCTCACGCTTTGGCATCGATTCCAAGGTTGCCATGCACATCATGACCGTCGGTTAATCTGCAGCATTTCATAAAAACCGAAAGGGGGATAAGAGGATGAAGACGTTGGGTGACGTTAAGGTGGGCGAGAGCTCTACCATCGTCAAGCTCCACGGTGAGGGCGCACTTCGCCGCCACCTTATGGACCTGGGGCTCATCAAGGGCACTTCGTTCAAGGTCGTGAAGGTTGCACCGCTCGGTGATCCGGTCGAGATCAACGTGCGCGGCTACGAGCTTTCCATCCGCAAGGAGGAGGCGGCCGTCGTCGAGGTCCAGTAAGGGCCCACGGCGTATATTTCCGCAGATTAAGTTAGACATTTCTAACTTAATGCAGCAACTTTGAAGCACATTATCCAGCCTGCGCGGAGAAAGCAGCGCGGGCTCACAAGGAAGAAGGATTGAATGGCGGATTCTCAGATCCATGTCGCGCTGGCGGGTAACCCCAACTGCGGCAAGACCACGCTTTTCAACCTGATCACCGGCGCCAACGGCTACGTTGGCAACTGGCCCGGCGTCACGGTTGAGAAAAAGGAGGCCAAGCTCCTGAGCGACAAGAACGTTACCATCACGGACCTCCCCGGCATCTACTCGCTTTCCCCCTACAGTCCCGAGGAGCAATGCTCGCGCGATTACCTCATGAGCGGCGAGCCCGATGTGGTCGTCCAGGTGGTCGACGCCACCAACCTCGAGCGCAACCTGTACCTGGCGCTTCAGGTTATCGAGACCGGCCTGCCCGTGGTCGTCGCCCTCAACATGGCCGACTTGGTCGAGAAGAACGGCGACAAGATCGACACGGACAAGCTCTCCAAGAAGCTCGGCTGTCCGGTCATGATGATTTCGGCCCTTAAGAACAAGGGTATTAAGGAGCTGTTCGAGCAGGTTAAGAAGTCCGCTGCTTCCAAGGGCCAGGTGCCGGAGCACAAGTTCGATTCCTCCTTCGAGGACGTTCTGGACCACATCGAAAACAACCTGCCGGCGAGCGTTCCCGCCAACAAGCGTCGCTACTACGCGGTCAAGCTGTTCGAGCGTGATGCGGACGCCTGCAAGCTCATCAACCTCACCAAGGAGAAGGCCGCTCGCGTGGAAGAGCTGGTCGCCCAGTGCGAGCAGGACTGCGATGACGACGCCGAGTCCATCATCACCGGTGAGCGCTATGGCGTCATCGCGCACATCATCGACGAGTGCCTCACCAAGGCTCCGGCCAAGATGAGCACCTCCGAGAAGATCGACCGTGTGGTTACCAACCGTATCCTGGGCCTGCCGATCTTTGTGGTCATCATGTTCTGCGTGTACTACATCGCCGTTTCCACCTTAGGCGGCACGGTGACCGACTTCACCAACGACCAGCTCTTTGGTACCGACGGTTGGTATGTGCTCGGTCAGGGCCGCGACGCCTACGATGCAGCCGTCGAGGCTGCGGGCGACGATGCCGACTCGGTTGACCCGGCGCAGTACGGCCCCTATGTCCCGGGTATCACCACCGTGGTGCACGATGCCCTTGTGGCGGGTGGCACCGAGGACGGCGGCCTGGTCGATTCGCTGGTCTGCGACGGCATCGTCGGCGGTTTGGGCGCCATCTTTGGCTTTGTGCCGCAGATGTTCCTGCTGTTCGTCATGCTGTCCTTCCTGGAGGACTGCGGCTATATGGCCCGCGTCGCCTTCATCATGGATCGCGTGTTCCGCCGCTTTGGCCTGTCCGGTAAGTCCTTTATCCCCATGCTCGTGTCCTCGGGCTGTGGCGTTCCCGGCGTCATGGCCACCAAGACCATCGAGAACGAGAAGGACCGCCGCATGACGGTCATGACCACCACGTTTATTCCCTGTGGCGCCAAGCTGCCGATCATCGCCCTGCTCATGGGTTCCATCATCGGCGATTCTTCCACCACCGCCGCGTGGATCAGCCCGCTCTTCTACTTCCTGGGCGTCTTCGCCGTCATCGCCTCGGGCCTTATGCTCAAGAAGACCAAGCTCTTCGCCGGTCGCCCGACGCCGTTCGTTATGGAGCTTCCTGCCTACCACTTCCCGGCGATCCGCTCTTGGGCACTGCACGTGTGGGAGCGCTGCTGGGCCTTTATCAAGAAGGCCGGCACGGTCATCTTCGCATCCACCGTCGTTGTTTGGTTCCTCTCCAACTTTGGAAGCTACAACGGTTCCTTTGGCTTCCTGCCTGCAATGGACGGCATCCCCGAGGAGTTCATGGACTACTCCGTGCTTGCCATGCTCGGTAACCTGGTCGCTTGGATCTTCGCTCCGCTCGGCTTTAGCACCTGGCAGGCAACTGCGCTGACCGTCTCGGGCCTTGTGGCTAAGGAGAACGTCGTCGCCACCGCCGGCTCGCTGCTGTCCGTGGCTGATGCCGCCGAGACCGACCCGAGCCTGTGGACCGCGTTTGCCGGCATGTTCCCCACCATGGGCGCTTGCGTTGCCTTTGGCGCATTCAACCTGCTGTGCGCTCCGTGCTTTGCCGCCATGGGCACTATCCGCAACCAGATGGATTCCGGAAAGTGGACCGCGATTGCCATCGGTTACGAGTGCGCCTTCGCTTGGGTGATCGGCCTGTTCATCAACCAGTTCTACAACCTGCTTGTTCTGGGGCAGTTTGGTATCTGGACGATTGTGGCCATCGTGCTGCTGGTTGCGATGCTCTTCCAGATCTTTCGTCCTATCCCTGCGCATGCATGGACCGACGAGGACGAGACCAGCACTGCTTCCGCCGCAGTTTCCGCTTAAGTCCGAATAAGGATTAGCCCCTTTCCACGAGCCCGGGTGTCCCAGCGACACTCGGGCTTTTTGGCGGTGGGGGAGATGTGGCGTTTCCGCAGATAAAACCGACCAAAATAAACCTGTCCCTTTTTGGCAGGTGGAGAATGGGGTAAAGTAAGTGGTGGTTAACTAGAGGAGGCTTGCTATGGCACCAATCGATATTGTTGTACTGGCTGTTATCGGTATTGCGTTTGTCGCGGTATGCGTGCGCATCTACCGCAAGGGCACCTGCGCCGACTGCGCTCAGGGTGGCGTTTGCACGGGGCATTGCTCCAACAAAAAGACGTGCGCTGCACTTAAGGGCGTGGACAAAATCGCCGAAGACTTGGGTCGCGGTATTCATTAGCCGAACAGCGCTTGGGCATGTATGACTGCAGATACGGCAGTTGCTGATACGATAGGTGTGTTAGCAACTGCCGCCGAGCGGCTCAAACGAAAGGAAGCCTGTATGGAGTCCTGTGCCTACCCGATGCTCTTTAGCCCGATCAAGGTCGGTACGACCGAGGTCAAGAACCGCGTCTTTATGCCGCCGGTATCTACCAACCTAGCCGATCACGGCTATGTGACCGACGACTTGGTCGATCATTACCGTGCCCGCGCCAAGGGCGGCGTGGGCCTCATCATTACCGAGGTCGTGACGGTTGAGCCCACCTATACCTATCTACCGGGTGACATGTGCTGCTACGACGACACGTTTATCCCCGGCTGGGAAAAGCTCGCCGCGGCCGTCCACGAGTATGGCTGCAAGATCATGCCGCAGCTCTTCCACCCCGCCTACATGGCCTTTAACATTCCGGGTACGCCGCGCCTGATCGCTCCGTCCTTTGTGGGCCCGTCCTATGCCCGCGAGGCACCGCGCCCTATCACGGTCGATGAGATTCACGAGCTCACGCATCAGTTTGGCGACGCTGCCGTGCGTATGCAGAAGGCCGGTGTCGATGGCGTCGAGGTCCATGCGGCACACGCCCACGGCATGCTCGGCGGCTTTTTGACTCCGCTCTACAACAAGCGTACCGACGAGTACGGCGGCTCGCTCGACGCTCGCATGCGCTTCTTGCTCGAGGTCATCGCCGAGATTCGCGAGCGCTGCGGCAAGGACTTTATCATCGACGTCCGCATCTCGGGCGATGAGTACACCGATGGCGGCCTGACCCTCAACGACATGATCTACGTCTCGCGTCGCCTGGAAAAGGCCGGCGTCGACATGATTCACGTGTCGGGCGGCACCACCATCAAGCGTGGCTCCGCGATTCCCGCCGCCGGTACCCAGCAGGCCTCGCACGCCGCCTGCTCGCGCGAGATTAAAAAGCACGTCAACATTCCCGTCGCCACCGTCGGACGCATTAACGAGGCCTGGATCGCCGAGGAGCTGATTGAGGACGGCGCGGCCGACATCTGTATGATGGGCCGCGCCAATCTGTGCGATGCCGAGTTCTGCAACAAGGCAGCCGCTGGCAACGCCGACGAGATCCGTCCCTGCATCGGTTGCCTGCGTTGCCTGAACGGCATTATGTTTGGCAAGCGCATCTCCTGCACCGTCAACCCGGACGTGGAGCACGACGAGGCTGGCTACGAGCCTGTCGCCGAGGCCAAGAACGTACTGGTTGTGGGCGCCGGTCCCGCGGGTATGGAGGCAGCCTACATTGCCGCCAAACGCGGTCATAACGTGGTGCTCGTGGATAAGCAGGACGAGCCGGGCGGCGAGATGCGCATCGCAGCCGTTCCGCCGGCAAAGCAGGAACTCACCCGCGTGATCAAGTATCAGTACCGTCGCCTGGCCGAGGCCGGCGTAAAGTGCGTCTTTGGCACCGAGCTTACTGCTGAGGACATTCAGCGTGACTACACCGACTACGAGGTCGTCCTGGCCTATGGCGCCGAGCCTATCGCCCCGGCCTTCATGCAGGGCTTTAAGCAGGTTATGACGGCTGACGACCTGCTGGGCGGCAAGGCTTTCCCGGGCAAGAAGATCGTCATCGTGGGTGGCGGCACCGTTGGCTGCGAGACGGCCGATTACCTGGCCCCATTGGTCAACGACCTGTCGCCGGCCAACCGCGACGTCACCGTCATCGAGATGACCAAGACGCTCGCCGCCAACGAGGGTGGTGCCGGTCGCGCGGTGCTCATCACGCGCATGCTCTCAAAGGGCGTTCACGTGCTGACCGAGGCCAAGGTGACCGAGATTACCGAGGACACTATCAGCTACGAGAAGGACGGCGAGGTCCACACCATCGCCGGTGCCGATACGCTGGTGCTTGCTATGGGCTATCGTCCCAATACCAAGCTGGCCGACGACCTGGCGGCAGCCGGCGTTACCACTCACGTGCTGGGCGATGCCAACAAGTGCGGCAACATTCGCGACGCCATCGGCGATGGCTACAAGGTCGCCTGCGAGCTCTAGTTAACCCCTTGTTGCATGGGGACAGGTTGCTTTGCACCAACTTGGTGCATGTGAACCTGACCCCATTGCACCATTTGATAAAACGCAAGCGGCGGCCGTCCCGTGTTTGGGCGGCCGCCGCTTGCGTTTTATCAAAGAAAGATCATTGCCGAGCCTTAAATGCCTTTTGTCTGCGTGCCTTCCACAATCATGTTGCGGTTGTAGGCCAGGTGCAGATACATCGCATCGTGAGCGGCAGTGGGGTTGTGCGCCTCGATGGCGTCGCCCGCACCGTGCAAGACGAAAACCGTTTGCGTCTCGGATAAATCAGTACGCAAACGGTTTTCGTCTTATATCTTGAAGGCCTACAGGCGAAACGATTCGGCAACGGTGGAGGTCGACCGGTTTGAGTATGGCAGGCTGACGCTCGAAGGCGGCAACGTAACGTTCGACGCGCTCACGTCGGCTCGCCAGGACTTGAGTTTTCACACGCTCGGGCATAAGTGTGTTGAACATCTCGGCATTTCTGAGCTAACGCCGGATATTATGCGCACGCTTCGCTTGCTCGGCAAAGATGGCTATACCAACGCTGCGGCGATTTTGGCGGATAAGAATGATTTTCCGGGCATCGACTGCGTCCGTTTTGGTGATACCGAGGATGTGATCTTGGATCGCGAGGCGGCGACAAATATATCCGCAATTGAGCAGGTGGACAGGGCGGTAGCTATGTTTGCACGCTACTACCGTTATGAGCGTATCGAAGGGATGGAGCGCGTCCAAACCGATCGAATTCCTCTCGAGGCGTTTTGCGAAGCTGTCGCAAACGCTTTGGTGCATCGGACGTGGGACGTTCGAGCTATAGCAACCCGCATAGCGCGCCTTGATCATCAACCGTCCGTATTTCACAGCAACTTATAACAGGCTCGGGGTGCCAATTTGGGGTGCAGTAGTGCTGCGCCACGAAAAGGGCCTATCTACTACGTTTAAGCCGCAGGGGTCAACCATAGTCGGCTTTTTCGAAAATCGACGAGCTGCCTACCTGCGGTTTTGTTTTCACGGTTTTTGGTATGGCCGAGGCTATCCGTGTTAACGTAGTAGATGGGCCACTTTTGTGGCAAGGGGCCGATCTGCGGGCTAGGGTAGCTAAAAGAGCCCCGTCCCAAAAAGACTGATTGGGAGCTGGGGCGTGTCGATGCGATAGTATTGCATGGTGGTATTCGACTAACCGAGGGTTTATCCGAGGGCTTTATGGAACAGCACCAGCATAATCAAAGCTTGCAAGATCAGGCATACAATGCACTGCGCTCCAAGATCATCTATGCCGAGCTCAAGCCCGGCACGCGCCTTTCGGCGATTGGTCTGGAAAAGGAGACGGGAATCGGGCGTACGCCCATTCGCGAGTCCTTTGTGCGCCTGCGTGAGCAGGAGCTGGTGGAAACGCGTCCCAAAAGCGGCACTTACGTCTCTAAGATCAGCATGGAGCGCGCCGAGAACGCCTGTTTCTTGCGCGAGAAACTCGAGCGAAGCGTACTCATTAAATGCTGCTCGGTCGCCACACCCGAGCAAAAGCATCGGCTCGATCAGATTCTTGCCGAGTCCGAGTCGCTCGACCATGGCGAAACGCGTCGTTTCTTTGATCTGGACAACCTGTTCCATGAGACGTGTTTTGAGATTGCCGGCCGTCACATGTTGTGGGATTGGATGAAGAGCGTCAATACGCATTTTGAGCGATACAACTGGTTGCGTATGGTGTCGCAGGATCTAGATTGGGAGCCGATTCGTCGGCAGCATCGCCGGATTCTCGAGGCCATTAAGAGGGGCGATACCGACGCGGCGAGCTATCTGGCAGAGACACACCTGCACCTGATGCCCGAAGAGCAAGGTCCGGTTATCGCCTTACATCCCGACTATTTTGAGCTGTCCAAAGACTCGTCTATCTAGCCCATTATCGCATCTGCTCGAGACGCAAAAACGATGCTGCTCACCTACAGCGTTTTGCAACCGAGAATTTTAAAAAATGCCTAAAATGGCTCAGACTGCCGACAATGGGGAAACGGGGTGCGCTATGGCGCAGATGAGAATCAAGGACATTGCCGTCGAGGCGGGTGTGAGCCCGGCCACGGTCTCGCGCTATCTCAATAACCGCCCCGGGCAAATGACCGAGGAAACCCGTGCTCGCATTGCGGAGGTTATCGAGCGTACCGGCTATCGCCCACGTGCCGCCGCGCGCAATCTGCGCAGCTCGCGTACCAACCTCATCGGCGTGATCTTGGCCGACATCGCCAACCCGTTCTCTAGCGCCATGCTCGAGGGCCTTTCCGCCAGCGCCGCCGCGCGCGGCTGCTCGCTCATGACAGCCATTAGCGGCAACGATCCCGCCAAGGAGGCCGAGTCGCTCACCAGGCTTATCGACGCTGGCGTGGACGGCCTGGTCGTCAATACCTGCGGTGGTAACGACGAGGCGATCGTCGCGGCAGCGGGACGCCTGCCCGTTGTGCTGCTCGACCGCGACGTTGCCGACGGCGGTGTCGATCTGGTGACATCTAACAACCGTGAGCTGGTCGCCGGCCTGGTAGACGCCTTGGCTGCTGCGGGCAGCGAGCACCTGTGCCTGCTCACCGAAGCAAGCGACGACAGCCCCGTCCGTCGCGAGCGCGACGAGGCCTTTACCGACGAGCTTTCGCGCCGCGGCCTTTCCGGCGAGGTCGTCACCCTGGCCGATGGCGGTGCCACGGGCGTCGGCCGCCTGGACGAGACCATCCGCGGCTATGCAGGAAAAGAGCTCGGCCTCATTGCCGTCAACGGCCTGGTTTTCCTGAGCCTGACCGAGGCGCTGGCGCAGCTTGGTCCCTCGCTGCCGGCGGGGCTCAAGATCGCGACGTTTGACGACTGTCCCTGGAACCATGTGCTCTTTGGCGGAGTCACCACGGCCGCGCAGGACACCCCCACCATCGCCGAGCGCGTGGTCGATCGCCTCTCCGAGCGTATCGACGTTGTTACCACCACCGTGGGCGATGCCGCAAAGCTGGCGCCCGAACGCATCGAGGTTCCCGGCCACATCGAACACCGCGCTTCGACCTCGCGCTAGCCGCTCGTTCGTAACTGCCTGTTCGCGCACGTTTTTTGGGCGCTTGATACGCTTTAACCCTGCGGAAACATTTTTCTGCGATAGTATCTGCGATATAGACCAGTCGAAACCCGCCCGAAAGAAAGGGGAGCGACATGAACCAGCAGAACATCGATTACGTACTCCGTTCCGTAGAGCAGCGTGACATCCGCTTTGTGCGTCTGTGGTTTGTCGACATTCTCGGCCGCCTCAAGAACTTTGCCATTAGCCCCGAAGACCTCGAGGTCGCTTTTGAGGAGGGTATTGGCTTTGACGGCTCCGCCATCGAGGGCTTTGCCACGCCCGAGGAAGCCGACATGCTCGCATTCCCCGATGCTTCGACCTTCCAGATCCTGCCGTGGCGCCCGAGCCATAACGGCGTCGCCCGCGTGTTCTGCGATGTGTGCACTCCCGATCGCAAGCCGTTTGCCGGCGACCCGCGCGACGCCCTGCGCCGCATGTTCTATAAGGCCGAGAAGGCCGGCTACCTGCTCAACGTGGGTGCCGAGCTGGAGTATTACTACTTCCCCGACGAGCACACCCCCGAGCCGCTCGACAACGTGGGCTACTTCGACCTTTCGGTGAGCGATGCCGCTCGCGACCTGCGCCGCAACACGGTGCTCACGCTCGAGAAGATGTCCGTGCCCGTGGAGTACACCTTCCACGCCGCCGGCCGCTCGCAGCACGGCATGAGCTTGCGTCACGCCGAGGCCCTGAGCATGTCCGACGCCATCACCACGGCCAAACTCATCATTAAGCAGCAGGCCTACGAGAGCGGTTGCCACGCCTCCTTTATGCCCAAGCCGTTGGCGGGCGAGGACGGCAGCGCCATGTTTTTGCATCAGTCGCTGTTCGACCACGACGGCAACAACGTCTTTTGGGGCGAGGACGACGAGAAGTACCACCTCTCCGATATCGCCAAGCACTATATGGCCGGCATTCTGGCACACGCGCGCGAGATCAGCGCCATCACCAACCCCACGGTCAACTCGTACAAGCGCATCACCACGGGCGGCGACTCCGTGCCACAGTACGCTACGTGGGGCCTGCGCAACCGCGCGAGCATGGTCCGCATCCCGGTCTACAAGCCCGGCAAGCAGCTGTCCACGCGCATCGAGCTGCGCAGTCCCGATCCCATGGCCAATCCGTACCTGGTCAACGCCGTCACGCTGGCGGCTGGTCTGGACGGCATCGAGCGCAAGCTGGAACTCCCGCCCGAGGCAACGGCCGAGACGCTCAAGCTTACCGACCGTCAGATGGTCGAGGCCGGCTATACGCCGCTGCCGCGCTCGCTCAAAGAGGCGCTCGACGTGTTTGAGGACTCGCAGTTTATGAAGGATGCCCTCGGCGAGCACATCCACAGCTTCTTCCTCAAAAAGAAGCGCGACGAATGGCATAAGTTTGAGTCCACGATCACCGAGTGGGAGATCAAGCACTACCTGGCGAACTCCTAATCGCGCCGGCTTGTTCCAGTACGATTGAGCTCATTTCCTTGGAGGTCGATATGTCCGAAAAGAGTGCCCTGTTCATGGCGCGCACGACGCGCTTCCACGAGTTTGCCCGCAGCTTGACGACCACCCTGGGTGTCGAGGTGAGCCTGGCAACCCCCGATTCGCCGACTGCGGCGCATGACTTTGACCTGCTGATCCTCGATTCCGATGGCATCCGCAGCGACCGCATCGATCAGATTGCCAAATGGCTCGACGACCGCGGCGGCGTTCCCATGTTGGTAATCGTCGACGACGAGGCGCTCGGCACCCTGCGCCTGCCCAATCACGCGCATGCCGACTTTGTATGCCCCACGGCGACACCCAACGAGCTTAAGGCTCGTGCGCAGCGCCTGATGGGCGAGGAGGAGACCATCACCGCCGACGATGTGCTCAACATCGATAACCTCGAGATTAACCTGGCTACCTACCAGGTGACACTCGACGACGAGCCCATCGACCTGACGCTGATGGAGTACTCGCTGCTGAGCTTTTTGGCGACGCACCCCAACCGCGCCTACAGCCGCGAGGTGCTGCTGCACCGCGTGTGGGGCTTTGAGTACTGCGGCGGCACGCGCACCGTCGACGTGCACATTCGACGCATCCGCTCCAAGGTGGGCCCGCAGATTGCGGCACACATTACCACCGTCCGCGGCGTGGGCTATCTGTTTAAGGACTAGCTTTTCACCGCAAAGGGGGCAGGCGCCTTCGTGGTGGTTTTGCCGCATGCGTGGATCCCTTTCGAGTTTGCAGCAGAACTTAAGCATTCCTTAAAGATTGCGTTCTCATACACGTTCGCCCGCATATTGGGGTACAACTCAACGTGAACAATGATGGCCCGCCACATGTTTGGCGGGCCTTTGGTTATTAGACGAAAGGATCGCAGTCATGAGCGAGAACGATTCCCAGCGTCCCCAGGATGCGGGCAACGCTGGCGAGACCCAGCAGCAGCCGCGCGTGCAGGTGGAGTCGACGCCTGCCGACGGCAACATTCCCTACGTGCAGGCCTACGACACACGGACCGGCCAGCCGCTGGGCGGTCAGCAGGTTGTAAACAAGCACACGGTGGTCAAGACCAGGACCAAAAAGCTGCCGATCTTTATTACGGCGCTCGCCGGCTGCGCCTGCGGCGCCCTGCTGGTCATCGCGCTCATTATGAGTGGCACGCTCAACATTGGCGGCGGAAAGAATGTCGTGACGGCGGGTGCTTCGGGTTCATCGACGCAAAAGATTACGATCGACTCCGAGGACACCACGCTTGCCGAGGCCGTTTCTGCCAAGGCCCTGCCCTCCGTCGTTTCCATCACCGCCACTTCGAGCGGTAGCCAGAATGGCTCGCTTTCGCAGTCTGCCGACGAGTCGGATGGTTCGGGCAGCGTCGGTTCGGGCGTGGTGCTCGATACCGAGGGCCACATCCTCACCAACAACCATGTGGTCGATGGTTACGATCAGTACGTGGTTACCATGGACGACGGTACCACCTACGAGGCCGAGTTCGTGGGCAACGACGCCTCGAGCGACCTCGCCGTCATTAAGCTCAAGGATGCTGACGCCTCCAAGCTCACGCCGATCGAGATTGGTGATTCCTCCAAGCTCAACGTGGGCGAGTGGGTTATGGCGATCGGCTCGCCGTTCGGCAACGAGCAATCTGTCTCCACGGGCATTGTGTCGGCGCTGTATCGCTCCACGGCTATGAGTTCTACCAGCGGCAACACCATCTACGCCAACATGATCCAGACCGATGCCGCCATCAACCCGGGCAACTCCGGCGGCGCGCTCGTTAACGACAATGGCGAACTCGTGGGTATTAACTCTCTTATCGAGAGCTACTCGGGCTCCAGCTCGGGCGTGGGCTTTGCCATTCCGGTCAACTATGCCAAGAACATCGCCGACCAGATCATCGACGGCAAGACGCCGGTTCATCCGTACCTGGGCGCCACGCTTTCGAGCGTCAACGCGCTCAACGCCCGCACTAACAATCTCGGCACCGATAGCGGCGCGTATGTGGCAAGTGTCGTCGAGGACGGTCCTGCCGCCAAGGCTGGCATCCAAGAGGGCGACGTCATCACCAAGCTGGGTGACGATGAGATTACGAGCGCCGATGGCCTGATTATCGCGCTGCGCAGCCACGAGGTGGGCGAGAAGGTCGAGATCACGCTCGTGCGCGGCAAGGAAGAGAAAAAGGTCACGGTCGAGCTGGGTTCTGATGAGGAGCTGCAGAACCAGCAGCAGAACGACAGCGCGACCGACACCGGCAACGGCGGCATTACCGACGAGCAACTGCGCCAGTACCTGGAAGAACTGCTGGGCCAACAGGGTCAGGGGCAAGGCTACGGTCAGGGTTTCTAACGAGCTGTATCGCACATATCGAAGCCAGAGGGGCTGTTCCGCCAGCGCGGGACAGCCCCTCTTCTCTTATTGATCCGTTGGGGACGGAGGAAAACGGATCATTTAGAAATGGCAAGGGCATGGTTCGGAAGGGCTTGGACAGTTAGTTCAGATTTGTATAAAACGGGTGCGGTCTGAGGCGTGTTTTGAGCGGTTTTGAAATGAAAGACGGGCCGAGATGGGTGTCTCGAAGACGGAAGCAAACCTAATTTGCCGTCCAGAACGATTGATTGGGGCGAAAAGCCGGTATTTCAGCTCGATTCGGCGCGCGTAATTATACAAATCTGAACTAACTGTCCAACCCTGGTCCGGTCGCTGCCAATTCGGTGCGGTTTGAGACTGCTATTCGGCCCCATTGAGACCGGTGGTACTCTAGTATCCGTTTGAAATCGAGCGAAGGAGTGCCGCTATGGAGCAATCGAGCCTGTTTGGTGACGGCGTGGACATCGATACCGAAACGCCAGCGAGCACGGATACCGCTGCGCCGGCCGATACCCGTGCCCAGGCGGCAGCGCGCGCGGCTGAGTTGCGCCACGAGCTCGACTACCATGCTTACCGCTACTACATGCTCGATGCGCCCGAGATCACGGACGCTGCCTTTGACAAAATGCTCGTTGAGCTGCAGGAAATCGAGGCTACCTACCCTGACCTGGTGACGCCCGACAGCTATACCCAGCGCGTGGGCGGCTACGTGAGCGAGCAGTTTACGCCGGTCACGCACATGGCGCGCATGTATTCCATGGACGATGCCATGGATCTGGACGAGCTCGACGCTTGGCTCCAGCGCACCGAGGATGCGCTCGGTGCCGGTAGCGTCACCTATACCTGTGAGCTTAAGATCGACGGTCTGGGCGTCGCGCTTACCTACCAAAACGGCACCTTCGTACGCGCCGCCACGCGCGGTGACGGCACCACGGGCGAGGACGTATCGCTCAACGTGCGCACTATCAAGGATGTGCCCATGCACCTATCCGAGCCGGCGCTCGCCCATATGGGCACCGACCGCGAGCGCACCATCGAGGTACGCGGCGAGGTCTATATGCCCAAGGGCAGCTTTGTTCGCCTGAATGAAGAGGCCGATGCCGAGGGCCGCGACCCCTTCGCCAACCCGCGCAACGCCGCTGCCGGATCCTTGCGTCAGAAGGATCCCAAGGTCACGGCGCGCCGCGACCTGGCCACCTTTATCTATGCCATCGCCGATACCGATCCGCTGCACGTCCACAGCCAGCGCGAGTTTCTGGACTGGTTGCGTAGCGCCGGCTTTAGCGTCAACCCTAACGTGGCTCGTTGTGCCACGCCGTCCGAGGTCCACGAGTTCTGTGCCCAGGCGCTCGAGCACCGCGGCGACCTGGATTACGACATCGACGGCGTGGTCGTAAAGGTTGACAGCTTCCAGCAGCAGCTCGACCTGGGCTTTACCGCTCGCGCACCACGCTGGGCCATTGCCTTTAAGTTTCCGCCCGAGGAAAAGCAGACCATCCTGCGCGAAATTCGCATCCAGGTGGGCCGCACCGGTGTGCTCACGCCGGTCGCCGAGTTCGACCCGGTGACGGTTGCCGGCTCCACCATCGCGCGCGCCACGCTGCACAACATCGACGAGATCCGCCGCAAAAACGTGCGCGAGGGCGATACCATCATCGTGCACAAGGCGGGCGACGTTATCCCCGAGGTCGTGGGTCCGGTGCTCGACAAGCGTCCGGCCGATTCGGTCGACTGGTATATGCCCGAGGTCTGCCCCGTGTGCGGTAGCCCCGTGGTCCACGAGGATGGTGAGGTGGCTTACCGCTGCGTGTCCATCGACTGCCCCGCACAGCTCAAGGAGCGCCTGCTCCACTGGGTGAGCCGCGGTTGCATGGACGTCGATGGCCTAGGCGACGAGATCGTCGACAAGATGATCGCCGCCGGGCTGATTCACGACGTCGCAGACTTCTACCAGCTTACGGTCGACGACATCGCAGGCCTGGACACGGGGCGCACCTATGCCAGCTCCAACAGCAAAAAGGGCGTTAAGAAGGGCGACCCCATCCCGGTAGGCCTCAAGACGGCCGAAAAGATCATCGCCGAGCTCAACAAGTCCAAGAGCCAGCCGCTCGGTCGTGTGCTGTTTGCCCTGGGTATCCGTCACGTGGGCAAGAGCGTGGGCGAGGTCATCGCCGAGCGATTCCTGTCGATTGACAAGCTTATCTTGGCGAGCGAAGAGGATATTGCCGAGTGCGAGGGCATCGGCCCCAAGATTGCGGCGAGCGTCAAGCAGTTCCTGGCCGTGCCCGAGAACCTTGCCGTCCTGGAACGTCTGCGCCAGGCGGGCCTGTCGCTCGAGGTCGATTTGGGCGCCGCGCACGCGCAAGCCGCAGCCGACGCTGGTGTGGCAGGCGAGCTCGCCGACGCACAGCCGCTCGCGGGTCTGACCTTCGTGCTCACCGGCACGCTCGTCAACCGCACGCGCGACGAGGCGGGCGCGGCGCTCAAGGTGCTCGGCGCCAAGGTCTCGGGCAGCGTATCAAAGAAGACGAGCTATCTGGTTGCCGGTCCCAAAGCGGGTTCCAAGCTTACCAAGGCCGAGCAGCTGGGCGTACCCGTGCTGGACGAGGACGCACTCGAGCAGATCTTGGCTACCGGTGAGGTGCCCCAGGCTTAAGGCATCAATAGTCAAATTGAAGAACCGCCCGAAAGCGCGATGCCTTCCGGGTGGTTCTTACTTTGTTGGGGAAACCGGCATCGTGATCTGCGTCACGTAGGTCGCGGGGTCGTCGCTGATGATGTCGTCAATGAGGGAGATTTCGCATTGCCCCGCTACGCTGCTAACTTGTCAAAAGCCCCGCGCCGGTTGAGCACGGTAAACGCGACAACACAGATGACTGCCGACAGAATCGACCCGCACGGCGAGGCGATGCCCATGGGAAACAGCGTGTCGGAATAGGCGTTCGACAGCAGCCACGCGCCCGGCACGCGAATGAGTGCCACGGCCAGCACGTTGTGCGCAAAGCCGATGTAGCTCTTGCCGTATGCAGCGAAAAAGCCGCTAAAGCAAATGTGGATGCCGGCAAAAATCGCGTCGAAAATATAGCTGCGCATATAGCCGGTGCCGGCAGCGACTACTGCAGCGTCCTTGGCAAAAAAGCCAATAAACGCCGGCGCCACCAGCCACATCAGCACCGTGATCAGGCAGCCGTACACCACCGAGATGGTCATGGCGTCTTTGAGCACCTGACGCGCGCGGTCGCCCTTACCCGCGCCGGCGTTTTGCGCCGTGAGTGCACTGACGGTGGCACCCATGGAGCTCGGTACAATGAACAAAAAGCTGATCATCTTTTCGACCAGGCCCACGGCGGCGGCGTCGACCAGGCCGCGATGGTTGGCGATGACGGTGATAAACATAAACGCCACCTGGATGCAGCCGTCCTGCACGGCCACGGGCACGCCGATCTTAAGGATGCCGCCGAGCACCTCGGGCTGGGGGCGCAGGTCGCTACGCTTAACGTGGATGTTCGTGCGGCGGCTCTTAAGCCACACGAGCGCGAGGGCAACGCTTGCCGTCTGGGCGGTTACCGTGCCGAGTGCCGCACCCACGGGGCCGAGCCCCATGTGGCCGATAAACAGAAAATCGAGCGCGATGTTGATGATGCACGCCACGCCGATCACGTACATGGGCGAGCGCGAATCGCCCAGCCCGCGAAAAATGGCCGAGAGGATGTTGTATACGGCGATAAACGGAATGCCGACAAAGCAGATGCGCAGGTAGGCGGCGGTTCCTTCGACTGCCTCGGCTGGCGTGCCAATAAGTGCCACGATCTGTGGGCACAGTGCGAGCAGGATGGCTGCCAGCACTACCGAGACACCCATAAACAGCGTGATAGTGTTGCCGATGACGGTCTCGGCGCGATCGAAGCGGCGCGAGCCCACGGCGTGGCCGACGATAACCGTCGTTCCCATGGCCAGACCCACGAGCGTCACGGTAATGATATAGAGCGTCTGTGCGCCATTGCCCACGGCGGTGATGCCGGCGGCACCGCTAAACTGCCCCATCATGTACAGGTCGGCCATGCCGTAGAGCATCTGCAAAAAGTACGAGAGCATATAGGGCAGGGCAAAGACCGCGATGGTCTTAAGGACATTGCCGCGTGTGAGGTCGTGTTCCATAGGTGGGGCTTTCTGGCTGGGTCTGTTTCCGTACCAGTGTAGTGAAAACCCTACAACGATTGTAGAGTCAAGGTTTGTGTGTTGAGGATGGGCTTGGAAAGCCGGTCTTGTTCGAAGCGACCTGTCCTGTCGTACGGGTGTCGGCATGATTCTCTCGTGGGGTATTATGTTTTTCGAAGAATAAAACGCCGCGTGAGGGGAGGGCTGCGTGGACGGGCACGTGCAGCATGACGGTTTTGGCCGCGATATCAACTACCTGCGCATTGCCGTTACCGACAAGTGCAATTTCCGCTGCATTTACTGCATGCCGGCCGATGGCGTGGCGCCCCGTGCACACGACGAGTTACTCAGCGCCGAGGAAATCGCCCGCTTTGTGCGCTTGGTGGCGGGGGAGGGCATTCGCCGCGTGCGCCTGACGGGCGGCGAGCCGCTGGTCAGCCGCCGTATTATTCCGCTTATTCGCGACATCCGCGCGATCCCTCAGATCGAGGACATCTCGCTCACCACCAACGGCGCCCTGCTGCCCAAGCTGGCGCCGCAGCTCAAAGATGCCGGGCTTAACCGCGTCAACATCTCGCTCGACACGCTCGACCCTACGCTCTTTGAAAAGATCACGCGCCTGGGTCGGCTCGAGCAGACCATGGCCGGCATCGACGCGGCGCTGGCTTGGGGCTTTGAGCCCGTTAAGGTCAACTGCGTTGTTGTGCGCCGGCTCAACCAGGATGTGGCGGCCCTCGCGCGGCTCACGCTCGACCGTCCCATCCACCTGCGCTTTATCGAATATATGCCCATCGGCGACGAGCACACGAGCTCGCATTGCGCTGTGGACCCGCATGCGCCCGCGCTCAATCCCGAGCTGTGGGACGCGAGCGATACCGTGCCGAGTGACGAGCTGCGGGCGCGCATCAATGCCGGGGCCACCGCGACGGGACTGGGCGAGCTCGAGCCGCTCGACATCAACGATGCTCCTGCCGGCGCGGGCCCTGCGCGCTATTGGCGCTTTCCGGGCGCGGCGGGAACGGTTGGCTTCATTAGCGCCATGTCCAACCATTTTTGTGCGAATTGCAACCGTCTGCGCCTGACGGCCGATGGCAACGTGCGTCCGTGCCTGTTTAGCGATGCCGAGTATTCGGTGCGCGACGCCCTGCGCCGTGGTGATGATATGCAGGTACTTTCGATTTGGCGCGATGCCGTGGCCCACAAACCGCAGGAACACGCGATAATTGAGGGCACGCAACGATTCATGTCCCAAATCGGAGGATGATCATATGGCCAAGAGCAGGTACGCCGACGCCACCAAGGCCGCTCGCAGGGCCGCGATGTCTGCCCACAAAGTCACGGCCGCGGCGAATGCTGGCAACGCCGACGCGTCCGCGCAGCCGACTTCCAGCGCGGCCACCGAACCCGCCCGTGACGCACGTCGCAACGAGCTGACGCACGTGGACGCCAAGGGCGAGGTGTGCATGGTCGATGTGTCCGACAAGGCCGAGACCCATCGCATCGCCATCGCCGAGGGCACCATCCTCATGCATCCCGAGACACAGGCCATGGTGCTGAAGGACCGCGCCAAAAAGGGCGACGTGCTTGCCTGCGCGCGCGTGGCGGGCATCATGGCCATCAAACGCACGAGCGACATCATTCCCATGTGCCATCCGTTGCTCATTACCAAGAGCAAATGCGACATTGCGCCCATCGCTCCGGCGGGGACGCCGGCCGAGGACGTGCCCGAGGGCTGGGCACCGGCGCGCGCGGACGGGCAGGTTGGCTTTCACGTACTGGTTACGGCCGGCGTGACGGGCAAGACGGGTATCGAGATGGAGGCTCTGACCGGCGCGAGTGCCGCGTGCCTAACGATCTATGACATGTGCAAGGCGGTTGATCGCGGTATGGAGATCGTCGACGTGCGCCTGCTGCACAAGGAGGGCGGCCGCTCGGGCGTGTGGGACCGCGCAGAGCGTCAGGCTGCTGCTGTTGAGGCCGTGGCCACTGACGGTGCCGCACCCGCGAGCGCACCCGTCGCCGTCGCGCCCGCAGCTCCGACACCGGCCGTCCCCGCGATCGCGTTTATCGGCTACCAAAACTCGGGCAAGACCACGCTCGTCGAGAAAGTTATCGCCGAGCTCACCCGTCGCGGCCTGCGCGTGGGTTCGCTCAAGCATCACGGGCACCACGGCTTTGATATCGACGTGCCCGCTAAGGATACCTGGCGCCATCACCAGGCCGGATCCAAGCACGTGGGCCTCATCTGCGCCACGCGCTGGGCGGAGTACGCCGACACACGCGAGGAGGACGAGATGCCCGCGCGCGAGCTGCTGTCGCGCTACAACGATGTCGACGTGGTGATCATCGAGGGCTACAAGACCGAGGGCTTCGACAACATCGTGGTCGCGCGCTCCGGTGTCGACCGTCTGCGTGGCAAGAGCTCGCTCGACCTGGTCGACGGCCGCACGCTGGCCCTTGCCTGCAACGAAGCCCTGGCACGTCAGGCCTTCGACGCAGGCTTTGCGACCCGAGCCATCAACATCAACGACGCCCGCGCCATCTGCGACCTTATCCAAGACCATCTGGCCTAAAACCTGCCAAAAAGGGACAGGTTCATTTTGGCAGGTTCTATCTGGGCAAACGTCATTTCCACCACAGAGGGGCCAGGCACCTTTGTGGTGGTTTTTGCTTTGGTAGATTTTTGTGACATGCCTTACAATCTACCAAGTAGTTCATGACGGGCGAAAAACGGAGAGAAGGGGCTTGATGCGTCCTTAATGTTTCATGCGGATAGATTGATTTGACAGACGGCGGCGAATGTCCACCGCCCGTATTCGTATGAAACGAGGAGTCTCCGTGCTCGTATCTCTTCTCTCAAAACCTCACCCTTCGTTGTCCGCGCAGGCTAAGCACCTGGTGGCAATGCGCTTTCTCATATATACCGGCTTTCAGACCAGCTACTTCATCGGCGTCATCGGAACGCTCACCTATGCAGACGATGCCTCGGTCGTTGCGACATCGCTGGCCGTCCTGTTTATGAACGTCTTCGTGATCCTGGGATCCTTTGCGGGTGGAGCGGCGCTTGACGCTTGGGGTCCGTGCCGGCATTTCCGGGCGAGTATCTTCGGCACGTTGGCAACCGGCGCGGCGATTATCGCCTTTGGCAGCGCGACCGGAACAGTCCTTGCCGGCGCGGTGCTCCTGGGCTTTGTGATAGGATTCGCCCAGCCCGTCGCCACGTCCTATCCGGCGTATCTCACCGACGACCCCGTCGAGCTCAAAGACATCAACTCCGCCATCGCCATGCTCTCCAACGTGAGCATTATCGTCGGCCCCACACTGGGCGGCTTTGTCGCGGCGGCTGCATCGTCACACGCGGTGTTTTTGCTCATGATGATCTTTGCCGTACTGGCGCTCGTCGCCGGTTGGGGCTTTAGGCCGCAAGCAGGTCGCGTCGCCGCGCGCGAAAGTGCTCCCGCGGATAGCAGCACAACGGCAAGTACTGCCATTCAAAGCTCCGACTCCAATAAATCCACCCGCGTCACCTTCGTGACTAGCATCAAGACAGTCTTTACCAACAGCGTCCTCGCCCTGCTGTTCTGCATTATTTTCCTTTCGAACTTTGGCTATGGCGCCTTCGATCCACTGGAGTCATTCTTCTACCGTGATGTCCTGCATGTCGGTGTCGAGTGGATGGGCTGGCTCTCGTCTACCTGCGGCGTGGGCGCGGTGCTGGGCGCCGTGGTCGCGCTCCGCTTGCCGCCGCACCTGGTCAACCTTAAGACGCTGCTTGTGGCGCTTCTGTCCGTGGGCCTGGGAAGTTTGCTCTATGTGGGGACGCCGTACGTGGGCGTAGCCCTCGTCGGCCAGATTGCCCTGGGCGTGGCCTGGGGCGTCGTCAACCCGCTCCACAACACGATCGTGCAAACGACGGCCCCGCTCGAACAGCTCGGTCGCGTCAACTCGGTCATGGGCTTTGGCAACATGTTCGCCGGCGTGGCGCCGCTGGCGATTGCCCCGTGGCTGGCGGCGATGTTTGGCGTGCAGCAGACGCTCATCGGGGCGGGTATGGTCGTGACGGCGGTTCCCGCGGCACTGCTGCTGTTTGGACACCGGCATTTGGATCGTGCCGCAAAGCAGTAAAAACCATCACAACATTCGATGAAAATCGCGATTTTGCCGAATAACGTCGAATGTTGTGATGGTTTGCGCCCCGGGTCATGCCATCCTGCGGATCCGGCCACCACAAAGGGCGCAGTTCACAGGCACCTTTGTGGCGGTTTTTGCTATGGACGGTGCGGTTTCGCTGCAGAACCGCCGGCCCGCCGCCTGCCAACCGCCGCCCTCGTTACGTTTTCGCTGCATTTGGGTAAAGCGCCTGCTCCAAGCCGGCGTTGCCTTGTATACTAGAGCGGTTTAACTGTTATGCGGAAGGGAGCGCCTATGGCACTCAGCGAGAAAGACGTGCGCGGTATCGCCGAGTACGCAAAGATCGCACTGACCGATGACGAGCTCGCCCAGATGACGTCCTACATGAACGATGCCGTCCAGATGCTCGAGCCCGTCTTGCAATATGACTTGCCCGACGTGGAGCCCACGTTCCATCCCATCGGAAGCCTGTCCAACGTGATGGGTGATGACCTGCGCGAGTCCGAGCGCGACCTGCCGCTCGACGTCGCGCTCGAAAACGCCGGCAGCGCGCGCGACCGCTACTTCCGCGTGCCGTCCATTTTGGGAGAGGGGGAGAGCGAGTAATGGCGCAGAGCTTCGATTCCCTTACCGCTGTCCAGATTGCCACGGGCGTTGCCGCGGGCGACTTTACCGCTACCGAGGTGGCCCAGGCCTCCCTTGCCGCCATCGAGGCGCGCGAGGGCGGGGTCCAGGCATTCCTGCAGGTGGCGCCCGAGCTTGCGCTCGAGGCCGCCGCGCGCGTGGATGCCGATCGTGCCGCAGGCAAGCCGCTGCCCCCGCTCGCGGGCGTGCCGCTGGCCATCAAGGACAACATGAACCTTGTGGGCACGCGCACCACCTGCGCTTCCCGCATGCTCGAGAACTACCAGAGCGTCTACACCGCCACCTGCGTCCAGCGCATGCTCGATGCCGGCTGCCTGCCCATGGGCAAGGCCAACATGGACGAGTTTGCCTTTGGCAGCTCCACCGAGAGCTCGGCGTTCCACCGCACCAACAACCCCTGGGATACCGAGCGCGTGCCCGGCGGCTCCTCGGGCGGCTCCGCTGCCGCTGTCGCCGCGGGCGAGGTCGCGCTCTCGCTGGGCTCGGACACCGGCGGCTCCATTCGCCAGCCGGCGTCGCTGTGCGGCGTGGTGGGCTTTAAGCCCACGTATGGCGCCGTGAGCCGTTACGGCGTGGTCGCCTTTGGCTCGTCGCTCGACCAGGTGGGCCCCTTCGGCCGCACGGTCGAGGATGTCGCGCTGGCCATGAACGCGCTTACCGGCGCGGGCCACGATCCGTACGACTGCACCAGCCAGGATTGCGCCGTCGATTTTACCGAGCATCTCAACGACAGCATCGAGGGTAAGCGCGTGGGTATCATCCCCGCGTTTATGGAGGCCGAGGGCCTGACGTCCGAGGTCAAGGCCGCTGTTCAGCGCGCCGCCCAGGAGCTGCAGAACCAGGGCGCCGAGCTGGTCGAGGTCGACCTGCCGCACCTGGATGCCGCCATCGCCGCCTACTACGTCATCGGCCCGGCCGAGGCGTTCTCCAACCTGGCCCGCTTCGACGGTATTCGCTACGGCTATCAGGAGGAGGGCTGCGCCAACCTGTCCGACCAGAGCTCGCTGTCGCGCGCCCACGGCTTTGGCGCCGAGGCCAAGCGCCGTCAGATGCTCGGCGCCTACCTGCTGAGCTCGGGCGTGTACGACAAGTATTACTACGCTGCGCAAAAGGCCCGCACGCTCATCACGCAGGACTACGACATCGCGTATGCCAAGGTGGACACCATCCTCATGCCCGCCTCGCCGCGCACGGCCTTTAAGTTTGGCGAGATCAGCGACCCCACGCAGATGTACCTCTCCGACCTGTACACCATCTCGCTCAACATTTGCGGCAACGGTGGTATCTCGGTGCCGCTGGGCTTGGGCGAGGATACTCAGCTGCCCGTTTCTGCCCAGCTGGTGGGTCCGGCGTTTAAGGACCGTCAGCTGCTCACGTTTGCCCGCGCCCTGGAGCGCGGCTTTGCCGATGCCGCCACGGGTGCGCCCGCGCTTTCCGTCGCACCCGATTTTGCCGGGAAGGGAGGCGAGCTGTAATGAAGGAGCTTTCCGAGGTCCTGCAGGATTGGGAGGCCGTGATCGGCCTGGAGATTCATACCGAGCTCACCGCACTCGATACCAAGATGTTCTGCAACTGCAAGCTCAGCCACGATGACGAGCCCAACGCCAACGTGTGTCCGGTGTGTTTGGGCCTGCCCGGCGCCCTGCCGGTGCCCAACAAGCGCGCCATCGAGAGCATCGTTAAGGCCGGCCTCGCCACCAACTGCGAGATCCAGCGCCACTCGATGTTCTACCGCAAGCACTACTTCTATCCCGATATGGCCAAGAACTTCCAGACCACGCAGGGTCCGGTCGCCTTTGCCATGTACGGTCACCTGGACCTGGACGTGACTGGCCGCGGCGCTGCAGAGCGCCCCGATTGCGCGTTTGGCGAGGCCGAGGCCCAGAGCCTGGCGAGCGCCTCGGCCAACGCCGAGGGCCTGTCCACGTCCATGACGTCGACCATGCGCGAGGGCAACCAGCGCGCCGGCCATCTGGCCAGCTATGACGCGTCCAACCTGCAGATGCCCGAGCGTCGCGAGGACGGTTCCTACACGGTGCCCATCCGCATTCTGCGCATCCACATGGAGGAGGACGCCGCCAAAATGGTCCACGTGGGTGGTGCCGAGGGCCGCATTACCGCCGCGGCCGAGTCGCTCGTCGACTACAACCGCTGCGGCACGCCTTTGATCGAGCTCGTCACCGAGCCCGACTTGCGTACGCCTGAGGAGGCTCGCCTGTTTATGGAAAAGCTCCGTCGCATCTTTGTGACGCTGGGCATTTCGGACTGCTCCATGGAGAAGGGTTCTATGCGCTGCGACGGCAACGTGTCGCTGCGCCGTCGCGGCGAGACCAAGCTGGGTACCAAAACCGAGCTTAAGAACCTCAACTCGTTTAAGAGCCTGCACGACGGCCTTGCCTACGAGATTTGCCGCCAGGCCGAGGTGCTCGAGGAGGGCGGCATTATCTATCAGGAGACCCGCCACTGGGAGCCCAGCCGCAAGCGCACCGTGGTCATGCGTGTGAAGGAGACGGCCGACGACTATCGTCTGTTCCCCGACCCCGACTTGGCGCCGTTCGATCTGGACGACGAGTTCATCGATCGCTGCCGAGGTGAGATTCCCGAGCTGCCCGATGCCAAGCGCGCCCGTTTTGAGGCCGATTTTGGCATTAAGGCGGCCGATGCCGAGCAAATCGCCGGTGACCCGGAGTTTGCCGAGTTCTTTGAGGCCGCCGCTGCCGGTATGGCTGGCAAGGAGGCCCAGACGGTTGCAAACTTGCTGGTGAACGAGATGATCGCCTACCTTAAGGGCGCGGGCGTGTCGCTCGTCGAGTCCGGCATCGCGCCGGCTCAGGTGGCAGCGCTTGCCAAGCTGCTGGCGACCGATGCCATCAGCTCCAACCAGGCTCACGAGGTCTTTGAGGCCATGGCCCAGACCGGCGACGACCCCAACAAGATCGTCGACGAGCGCGGTATGCGTCAGGTGAGTGATGCCGGCGCGCTGCAGCCGATTGTGGACGAGGTGCTGGCAAACTGTGCCGATCAGGCACAGCAGTATCGTGACGGCAACCAGAAGGTCATCGGCTTTTTGGTGGGCCAGTGCATGAAGGCGAGCCGCGGCAAGGGTAACCCAAAGCTCTTCAACGAGTTGCTGAGAACGTCGCTCTCGTAAGCGGGAACCGAGGGGCCGGGCGCAGGGCCTTGCCTCTCAATTTCGGACAGTCCTGACTCACGACGGAGGCGCCACTGGCGCCTCCTGTTCGTGCGGAACTCATTGAGAGGCAAGGCCCTGCGCCCGGCTCCTCGGTTCCGTGGCGACTCGGCCGTTCTGGTCAGTCGGGCTGAATGGAAATAGAGTGAATGGGCGCGCCGTTGGCGCGCCCATTGTTTTTGAAGGGAACTCATTTTGAGCAAGCGCCCGCCCTGCCGGGGCTCCCGGGTTCCGTGGCGACTCAGCCGTTCTGGTCAGTCGGGCTGAATGGAATTTGGTGAATGAGGGTGCCGTTGGCACCCTCATTTTTTTGTGGATGTGGCGCAGGGACGGTCCCTTGGTCACATTTTTGGGCTGTGGAAAGCGAAGCTTAATACTTTTCCCGAGAAGTGAACGACCTTATTTGGACCTCTGAAGCATCGACACTATTTGGACGCTGTTTCCTGCGGTTTTGCCGAGTTTTCCCTGCGGTTTTGTTACTAAAAAATGCGGATGCTTCAGGGGTCCGATTTTGCTCGTTCACTTCTCGGGAAAAGTATTAGACCTCGATTTGCTGGGACGGGGGAGAGTCTTTCTTGGATGCCGGAGATGTACGTTGCGGCAGACCGATTGTCGAAAGTCGGTCGGTCTGCACCCTAAGATTTCCAGAAAGTTAACCATTATTGACCTTAATAGTTAGTCCTACTTAACTATTATCCAAAAGTGTGCTCATGCAAACTTATTCACTCGGGTGTTGAGGCACCGTGCCGTGTCCAATGCGGCAAAAGGGAGAAGCAACATGAAGAAGTCGACGTTTAACACCCTGCTTGTCGGTGGCGGTTTTCTGCTTGGTACGGCTGGCATCAAGCTGCTCGCCAGCGCTCCGGTAAAGAATGCCTGCGTGCAGGGCATTGCGTGCGGCATGCTGCCGTCGAGTACTTCGTGGCACACGGCATCGCTTCGTCCATCGAAGGGCGTCGCGTCATCATCGGTTCCGCGCACTTTGTATTTGAGGATGAGGGCGCGCAGCTCGAGTCCGACATTAAGGAGCAAATCGAGCCTCAGATGCAGGGCCTGTCGCCGCTGTATTTGGCGGTCGATGGCAAGGTCGTCGGCGTGCTCGGCATCGAGGACCCGCTCAAGCCTGGGGTCCGTGAGGTCATCGCCGACCTGCATGCTCTGGGCGTCAAGCATGTCGTTATGTTCACAGGCGATTCCGAGCGCACGGCCGAGCGCATTGCGCGAGAGACAGGGTCGACGAGTTTAAGGCCGAGCTGCTGCCCGAGGACAAGTACGCGTATGCGGAGCGCATTAAGGGCGAGGGGAGCCATGTTGCCATGGTGGGCGACGGCGTCAACGATTCGTCGGCACTCGCTTTGGCCGACGTGGGGCTTGCAATGGGTGGCGGAAGCGACGTCGCCAAGGAGGTCGCCGATATCATCCTGACCGATACGGATCTTGCTGCGATCGTGCGCCTGCGCCGTATGAGCCAGGGCCTCGTTGATCGTCTGACGAGCTCCTACTCTAAGGTGATGCTCACCAAGTCGGCGCTCTTGGTACTGGGCATTACCGGCGCGATTGCCCCGCAGGCATCGTTGCTGCTGCACAACGGCTCGACAATCGCCTACAGCCTGAGCAACGCGAAGGCATATCTGCGTTAGGAGACGTGTTTGCCCACGTTATCTGGCATGCGCCCAGACGGCATCGGTGTCGTCCGGATGCAGGCCTTTTGTATTTGACCCCAATTGATAGCGTCTCTATATAGTGTTGCTATCGAGGCTAGCAATTGAAGGGAGCGAGATCGACGTGGGTGCTGCTAGCGGCATGGCGCAGGTGAACGTTCGCGTGGATCGCCAGGTCAAGAACCGCGCCGAGGAGGCGCTGCGGCTTTCGGGCGGGTCACTGCCCGAGCTCATCAAAAAGGTGGTGGCCAAGGTTGCGCAGGGTGGCGGTTCGTGCGAAGAGGTGTTGTCGGCCATTGACGACCAGCCGCCTAGCGCTGGTGCCACCTCGCCGTTTGTCGCATCATGGGCGGCGGCGGATCAGATTTACGCGGACCTGGGCATCGCTACGTCGCCCGTATCCGACGATCGCGATTGGGACACAATCTATTCCGAAGCCATGGATGAGCATTATCGCCAAAAGGGGATGATCCTGTGAGTGGAGGCCCCCTTAGGATCATGGTGGATGCCAACGTATGGGTCGATTCGTTTTGCGTCGACCATACCGAGTCGCTTGCCGCGCGTACGTTTATTGGGCAGGCGACGGAGACGGGGGCGTTGCTGTTCTTTCCGGTGCATATTGCCAAGGACGTGCTGTACGTTGTCCAACACGAGCTGAAGCGTAGCGTTCTTGCCGGCGGGGGAGCGCTCGACGAGGCATCTGTCCGTGCAATTGGCGATGCGGCGTTGGCGTTTGTTCGGAACATGACCGAAAACGCCACGGCCGTGGGTACTGATGCATCGGACCTTTGGCTGGCCGACAAATACTTAGCGCTCCATCGCGATTACGAGGACAACTTGGTACTCGCCGCGTGCAAGCGCGCGCAGATCGATTACTTGGTGACCAACAATCGCAAGCTGCTCGAACATGCCGATCTTGCAGCAAAGACCCCGCGCCAAATGATGCCGATTCTAGCTTTGGCCGAACGTGGTGGCGCGGCTATCGGTTAGCGCGAACTGTTTGCGTGGCCTTCGGAACGTCGGCGCTCAGAAGGCCACGCATCCTTTAATTACAAAAGCGCTGCCTTGATGACGGGAGCTTCGACGAGCTTCTCGGCGGCCTTTTCGTCGGAATCGTTTAGTGCTGCTAGACTGCGGTAGACCCACTCGTTGACCTGGGTGTTCTTGACGCCTGCGGTCTGCATAAGGGCGCCTACCTCGCGGATTGCTGCGAGCAGATCGGCTTTGGGACCCGCGAGCTCGACCTCGATGCCGTGGTAGGCGGCCACGCCGCGGTTCTCGCTCACGTGGTCGATAAAGCCCGCGACGGTCTCAAACTGCTGGGCGAGAGCTGCATCATCGTCAGCGTCCAGCGCAACAAGGGCGTTCGATACCGTGAGGGCGGGATGTCCACAGGGGACAAAGCCTTCGATGACATCCATAGCTTCGGTAATGGTTGAGCCCAGGCCTGCGAGGGCATTGACGAGTTGCTGCTTGGTATCCATAACGGTCCTTCCGACGGGTCAATTTTGCTTGGCGAAAATATACGTGACGCGTTCAGTGGCAAAAATGCGAAGTATGGTGCACATTAGGGCCTTCACAGCTCGTGCATAGAGCAGCTGTCTGCCTTTAGAACGTGGTAAGATAGCTATCCACGAGCGGGGTTTACCCCGCGTGTTCCTTGAAAAGTCGACGGTTATCGGGTGTTTGCAGGCCCGATACCATCCAGACTTTCCCAACATTCGGGGGCGACTGGTTTCGACACGATAGCTCTGAGAGAGGAAGCAAGCCGAGGTCTCCTCGCCTCGTTAAACAGGGGTACCGTCAAATTGAATTGACAACAACTCTTCTTTTGAGCCTATGGCTCTCGCTGCTTAGTTTATAGCGGCGCGTCAACCCGGTGATTTCCCCGACACCGGCGCGACGTCATGTTAGGGGAATGCTCCCGCGCACGTAATCGGTATGGCGCGGGCTAAGACCGAACCGGTTGGGATGCCGCGAGCGTGTCGCTGCGCGCAAAGCGTCCGAGACTAAACCAGCGACTGAGCTTGGAGATGCCAATCAGGGGGCTTTCGTGGACCGGAGTTCGATTCTCCGCGCCTCCACCAATAGCTACAGGCAGGTAGGTAAACGCACCTACCTGCTTTTTTATTACTTATAGATACCGCGGAGAATCGAACTCTATGCAGGGCGCGGGCGTAAAGAAAACGCGTAAGCGTTTTTAGCCCGCGGGCGAGGACGCCGGCAGGCGGCCGAAGCCGGCGCGTATTTGCGAAGCAAATACGCGGATTCTCCGCGCAAAGCCTCGACCCTATATAGATGCGATGCCGATCGGATGACAGCCGGCAACGCCCTGCGCCAGCGTCATCCCCGCACCGCGGAGAATCGAACTCTATGCAGGGCGCGGGCGTAAAGAAAACGCGTAAGCGTTTTTAGCCCGCGGGCGAGGACGCCGGGAGGCGGCCGAAGCCGGTGCGGATTTGCGAAGCAAATACGCGGATTCTCCGCGCAAAGCCTCTACAAGGTGGAGTAGTCAATTTGGGACGGGGCTATTTTAGCTACCCCTATAAGCCAGTCGATATTAGTTCCGGTCCCCAATAATTCGTCGACAGTCAAAGGGCAGCTAAAATAGCCCCGTCCCAAATTGACTACTCACGTTGACGCCTCAAGCGGAAGTTGCATCCCAGAATCTACGCTCAGAATGGGATGCATTTTCCGGATGGGTTGTTGGCGGAAAGTCCATCCCGGAATCGCCCCCCAGAACGGGACGTGCTTTCCGCCAGCCGCCCCGTCCTCCTCAACTCCAAAACCCATGCGCTCGCCATCTCAAAACTGGGTAGAAGAAGGCCAAAACGAAACAGTAGGAGGTCAACATGACGGCAGAAGATAAGGCAAAGAACGCCGGCAAGGTCGCGCTCGTCTTGGAGGGCGGCAGTTTTCGCGGGCAGTTTACCGCGGGCGTGCTCGACGTCCTCATGGAGGCTGGCGTCGAGATTCCGGCTGTCTACGGTGTATCGGCCGGCGCCCTCAACGGCGTGAACTACAAGTCGCACCAGATCGGCCGTGCCAACCGCATCAACCTGACTTTCTGCAACGACAACCGCTTCATGGGTGCCGCATCGTTTGCGTCCACGGGCTCCATCGTGGGTTACGACTTCATCTTCAACGATGTCCAGGACCGCTTGGATCCCTTTGATAACGAGGCATTCGACGCGAGCCCCATCGAGATGTACGCCGTCGCGACGGACATGCTCTTTGGAACCGCTGCATACCTGCCGGTCAAAAGCGCCGTGCTCGACCTCGATGCCGTGCGCGCCTCGACGTCGCTGCCGCTGGTGACGCCGCCGGTCGAGATCGACGGGCACAAATACGTCGACGGCGGCGTAGCCGATTCGGTCCCCATCGAGCACGTGCTGGAGGAGGCCGGCTTCGATCGCGCGGTTGTCATTGTCACGCAGGACCGCTCGTACGAGAAAAAGCCCTACGAGTTTATGCCTGCCGCACGCGCCCGCTATGCCGACTACCCCTATCTGCTCGAGGCTATTGAGACGCGCCACGACCGCTATAACATCCAGCGCATGCATCTGTGGAAGTATGAGCGCGAGGGCCGCGCGCTGGTCGTTGCCCCGCAAAAGCCTGTCGAGGTCGGTCACGTCGAGCACGATCCGGCAAAGCTTCTCGACCTGTATATTCAGGGTCGTCAGGAGGTAAAGCGTCTGCTGAGTGATATCGAGGCATTTGTCGAGCGCTAGCGTCGCGACATCATTACCGATGGACGACATGTGCAGAAAGTCTGGTCAGAGCCAAAATACCTGTTGACTCGGGCGACGGGCGGGGTAATATGGACGGGTTACTTGCAGAGCCCCGTGAATCTCTGTAACAACACGTACTGTACATGGAGGAGTCTAAGTGATTTCGAAATCGACTCACTACGCCAAGCAGGGCGAGGTCCAGCGCAACTGGGTTCTCGTCGACGCCGATGGTGCTGTCCTGGGCCGTCTTGCCACCCAGATCGCAATGATCCTGCGCGGTAAGAACAAGCCCCAGTTCACGCCCAACAGCGACTGCGGCGACTTCGTTGTCGTCATCAACGCCGATAAGGTCCAGCTTACCGGTAACAAGGCCGACACGAAGACCTATTATCGCCACAGCGGCTACAACGGCGGCCTCAAGGCTGAGAGCTTCCACCAGGCTATGGAGAAGCACCCGGAGAAGGTCATCGAGCGCGCCGTTCGCGGCATGCTGCCCAAGACCACCCTCGGCCGTGCCCAGATGACCAAGCTTAAGGTCTACGCTGGTGCCGAGCATCCGCATGCTGCCCAGAACCCCACGAAGATTGAGCTGGAGGCTTAAAGATGGCTGAGAACACCGTTGTCTACCAGGGTACCGGCCGTCGTAAGAACGCCGTCGCCCGCGTCCGTCTCGTCCCCGGCACCGGCAAGGTGACTATCAACAAGCGTGACGCCGAGCAGTATTTCGGCCGTCATCAGCTCGTTGAGAACGCCCTTGCTCCCTTCAAGGTGACCGATACCGCCGGTCAGTTCGACGTTATCGCTCTGTGCGATGGCGGCGGCATCTCCGGTCAGTCCGGCGCTCTGCGCCTGGGCATCGCTCGCGCTCTTCTGAACGCTGGCGACTACCGTGCTGACCTCAAGAAGGCCGGTTTCCTTACGCGCGATGCTCGCGTGGTCGAGCGCAAGAAGTACGGCCTCAAGAAGGCCCGCCGCGCTCCCCAGTTCTCCAAGCGTTAAGGTTTTTCTCCTTACGAGATACAATGTACAAGCGGGGCCTGCCGATTGCTCGGCGGGTCCCGCTTTTCTTTTTCGACTAGGGTGGGCGAGTGCGTTTTGCCCACTTGGGAAGGAGCGATCCTATGCCCCAGAACATCTTTGGCACCGACGGCGTCCGTGGCGTCGCCAACGCCGACCTCTCGTGCGACCTCGCGTTTCGCCTTGGCCGTGCGGCGACCAAGTTCCTTGGTCCGGACATTTGCATCGGCCGTGACACGCGTCTTTCGGGCACCATGCTCGAGAGCGCTCTGACCGCTGGCATTATGGCCGAGGGCGGTCGCCCGCACTGCTGCGGCGTTATCCCTACGCCGGCCGTGGCGCTGCTCACTGTCCAAAACGACCTCGACGGCGGCATCGTCATCTCCGCTTCGCACAATCCGCCGGAGTTTAACGGCATCAAGTTCTTTAGCCGCAAGGGCATGAAGCTTCCCGATGCCGTTGAAGAAGAGATCAGCGCCTGGGTCATGTCCGAGGAGGCCATGGCTGCCGACACGCTGCCGACCGGCGCCGGTGTGGGCCACATCATCAAGATGAAGGACGCTCGCAAGGCATACGTCGACCACGCTATCAGCACCCTCGACGGCCTTAAGCTCGACGGCCTGGTCGTTGCCGTTGACTGCGGTCACGGTGCTTCCTGCCAGACCACGCCTGCCGCGCTTCAGCGTCTGGGCGCCACGGTCCACGCCATCAATACAGACTACTGTGGCACCGACATCAATGTCGAGTGCGGCTCCACTCATCTTGAGCCCCTGCGCGAGCTCGTGCTGCGCACCCACGCCGACATCGGCCTGGCCCACGACGGTGACGCCGATCGCGTGCTGTTCGTGGACAGCGAGGGCAACGAGATCGATGGTGATTACATCCTGGCCATCTGCGGCTCTGACCTCGCCGCTCGCGGTAAGCTCGCCAACTCCGAGATCGTCTCGACCGTTATGTGCAACTTGGGCTTTTCCATCGCTATGAAGGAACAGGGCTTTGAGATGGTGCAGACCGCCGTGGGCGACCGCTACGTGCTGGAGCGCATGCTCGCGGACGGCGCCGTTATCGGCGGAGAGCAGTCCGGCCACATCATCTTCCTGGAGCACAACACCACCGGCGATGGCCTGGTGACGGCGCTGCAGCTGCTGGCCGTGCTCAAGCGCACTGGCCGCACCCTCACCGACCTTGCCGGCATCATGAAGAAGTACCCGCAGGTGCTCGTCAACGTGCATTCCGACAACAAGGCCGGTCTGGACGATTGCCAGCCCATTTGGGACGCTGTCGCTGCCGCCGAGAAGGAGCTTAACGGTCGCGGCCGCATTCTGGTGCGCCCGAGCGGTACCGAGCCGCTGGTTCGCGTGATGGCCGAGGCCGAGACGCACGAGCTGACTCAGCGCGTCGTTGACGACATCGTCGAGGTTGTCAAGCGCGAACTCCCCTAATGGTCAAAAACCAATGCCAAGTGGTAAACTAGTAAACTGGTTTTGATTATTGGTATGTCCAAGGGGGAGCATGTTCACTAAAGTCCTAAGGTCTTTTGGTATGCGTGGTCGGGTCCTTACGCTGGATGCTCCCATCTCGGGCGATGTCATTCCGCTTTCCGAGGTTAACGACCAGACGTTTGCCACTGGCCTTTTGGGCCAAGGCGTTGCCATTCGGCCTACGGGCACGCGCGTGATTGCACCTGCGGATGCCAAGATCGAGGCGATTTTTCCAACGGGACACGCCGTTGCGCTCAACACGGTCGATGGCTTGGATGTTTTAATCCACGTTGGACTCGATACCGTTCAGCTTGAGGGCAAACACTTTACCGTGCATGCACAGGTGGGCGATATCGTCCATAAGGGCGATGTGCTTATCGAGTTTGAACGCGAGGCAATCGAGGCCGAGGGCTACGATGTGACGGTTCCCATTTTGGTGTGCAACTCTGTTGAGTTCTCGAGCATCAAGGGCTCCGTCGGCGAGCATGTCGAGGAGATGGATCAGCTCATCGTCGCTCGCGAGCGCTAACTCGTTCGCTTGCCCTTTGGCCTACAATTCAAACACGTTTACGGAGGGCGCCCTTGAAAGAGGGCGCCCTCCGTGGCAAGATGGAAATTGTCCGAGGCTAAAAGGCTTCGGGTCACCGTGGACGGGCAGGGGCCTCGACGCGGCTAGACACGAGATACATACATTACGCGACCTCGCCCTGGTGGCCGCACACGTTGGTTGCGGCCGACGCAGGCCGCGGGCAAGTGCTTGTAAGGGGAGCCTTGCCTCTCTTCTACGAGAAAGGATGCGTAATGAAGATCATTAAAGCTAAAGACTACGAGGATATGAGCCGCAAGGCTGCCAATATCATCTCGGCGCAGGTTATCCTTAAGCCCGATTGCGTACTCGGTCTTGCTACCGGCTCCACTCCTATTGGCGCCTACAAGCAGCTCGCCGATTGGTACAAGAAGGGCGATATTGACTTCTCCGAGGTCAGCACCTATAACCTGGACGAGTATCGTGGCCTTTCGCACGATGATCCCCAGAGCTATCACTACTTCATGCGCGAGAACTTCTTCGATCACATCAACATCGATCTGAATAACACGCACGTGCCCGATGGCTCCAACCCCGATGCCGCCGCTGCCTGCTCCGAGTACGACAAGATCGTCGCTGCCGCCGGTTACCCGGATCTGCAGCTGCTCGGCATTGGTAATAACGGTCATATTGGCTTCAACGAGCCCGATGACCACTTCTCCAAGGGTACGCACTGCGTCGACCTCACCGAGAGCACCATTCAGGCCAACAGCCGCCTGTTCGATAGCATCGACGACGTTCCCCGCCAGGCTTACACCATGGGTACCCAGACCATCATGTATGCCCGCATGATCCTGGTCGTCGCCAACGGCGAGGCCAAGGCTCAGGCTGTTCACGATATGTGCTATGGCCCGGTTACGCCCGAGTGCCCGGCTTCGATCCTGCAGCTGCACACCAACTGCGTCGTCGTTGCCGACGAGGCTGCCCTTTCGCTCTGCGAGTAGTACAATCCGAGCGATTTGTTATTACTTTGTTACAGGCTCCCGTTCTGCGGGGGCCTTTTTTATTATGCATATGCGGGATGGCGGCTAGCTTATAGACTCATGGGCCCCTATGCTGCGTCCGTCCGCAATATCTGCCAGCGGAATCAGAATGAGCGCGGGCTTTATGGTGTGCATAACATTAGCTTGCCAAAAGCTTGACGGTGGTGCCGCGTATAGTGTGATGCATTCTCTAGCATATTCTATTCAAAAATGCTACTAATGAGTCGCAAACGGTAGCAGCGCGTAGGCGAGTTGCGCAACAAAATATTACAAGCCCCATTGCGTTACACTGCCAAATGAGTGGGACATGCTGGCAAGCGCATTGACCTGCGCAAAGACCGGGTGGTTGGGGGAAAAGTTTCAATCGGCGCTCGCTGAACAAAAACTTGCCAAATGCGAACCGAAAGACAACCTAAAACTCTGCGTCGTTCGATTTACGGGATGGCTTGGGCTGTCTTGCGATTACGGTGTCCATGTGGCCGAGGTAAGGAGCGAGCATGATGAACGGGCTGAACGATACGGACGATCTCGAATTGGCGCCATTGGGCATAGGTTATATGGTCCGACGTGATCGCCTGATGAGCGAGTTGATTGTCAAGGGCCGCAAGGCGGGTATTGTGTTGCTCTATGCACCAGATGGGTTTGGGAAAACATCGATATTGCTTCAGTACACTCAGGAAGTCAAAAGCGACCCGACGCGCGGTCTGGTACGAATCATCGAGGCTGACCGCGCGATTGCCCGCGAGGTGTTTATACAGCTCGAAGTGGTCACAGATGAACTTGAGGACAAACCGCGATCGTTGATTGCGATCGATAACGTCCCCAACCTCGATCAGCAAGATACCGAGGAGCTTATCGATCGAATTCGAGGCCTGCGCACTATGGGGATCGGGGTCTTTGTCACCTGCCGTCCCTCAAATCGCCAGTTGATTCGCGGGCTGGGTGACTCGGTCAAGATCAATGCGCAGATGCTCAAGGTGCATGCCTATGAGTATTCGGCTTGGGCATCGGCGTTCTCGATTAGCACGTCGCTCGATTTTTACCAGCTCACACAGGGTGTTCCCGAGTTGGTTTCGGCTATGCAGACGGGGCTGTACGGAGAGGGCGACGTTGCCAGCTTGCTCGAAAACGAGATTGTCAACGTATACGGTGCGGCACTTGCCGATATGGCATCAATCGATAACGGCGCCCTATTTAACGTGGCGTGCGTGATGGCCCTGATGGGCGAGGGCAAGATTGCGGAACTTGAGGCATGCGGTGTCAGGCTTTCCATGATCGATCAGTCCTATCTTGTTCGTGATTATCCGATTTTTGGTGTCGATCCGGTCGACCGAAGCTTTACGTGTATGGGCACCGAGGATAACGCGCGCCTGAGATTACGAAAAATGGTTGCGGAAATTCGTCCAGAGCTCGTTATGCGCGCGGCACGCATTCTGCTCAAGGCGGGCCGATGCGATGCTGCGATGGATTTGGCAGATGCCTTTTTGGATCGCGATGCCGTCCTTGAGCTTGCTGGACAGTATGGTGTCGATTTGGCTCTGACTGGGCATGGAGGGGATGTCTGTCGCGCGGTACTGAGGACGACGGATGCCGACAATCCCGCGTTGGAGCCGACGCCCACCGAGGCACTTGGTGTCTATTTGGCGGCGGTAAGCGTTTCGAATACTAAACTGGCCCGGTATATGGCCTCGATTGTCGAACATGCGAGCGCACAGTCGGTCCGCGAGATTGATTTGGTTTCTTGGAAAGTCGCCCAGGTGCTTACGGTCGTCTGTTATGGAGATTGCGAGCTTGGGCTTCCAGCCAATCCTGCTCTTCCAAAAAATGAGGCATCTTGTGCTGCGCTCGATATGCTGTCGGCGCATATCGAGGTTAAGAGCCGGCTGACCGAACAGGCGAAAGACGGCGCAGCACTTTCGGGACTCAAGGCGAACAAGGTATATGATTGCGAACTCGATATTGCAGAGATTCTCATACGGGCAGATCGGATGTTGGTGGAGCTCTTCGATGGGTCCTTTATGGGAATCGATGAGCGTGACGACGAGATGTCTCGAACACGGGAGGCACTCGATGCTCGTGGGCTTAAGGCACCGGCTGTCTGGGTGCGTATGGTGCTGGCGGCACGGCGTCTGCTTGCAGGCCTGCCAATGACTGACGATACGGCGTTTAATGAGTTCGATCGCTTTGCCGTGCGCGTGCGTGACAATCAAATCCAGCTGTTTGGCCTGCTACTTGAAGGCTGGCAGGCGCTCGCCGAGGGGCGCCCGGTCAACGCGAAGTTCCGCGCGGTCCAGGTACTCAAGCTTGCTGACGAGTCGATCGCATACATGCGCGACAACGCGTTGCTGTTGGAGCGTGCATCAAGCCTTCGCAATACGTCGATGGTGTCGGTACGAGAAGAGGCAGAGCTGCTCGACCTAAGTCGGACACAAGTCGGCGGCGCGGAGGCTTGGGTCGTAGCGCTGCATTTGGCGTCTGCGGGCCGTGACAGCGATCTTGCCGCCTGGATGTCTATGAATCGTTCTGGGATTCTGGAGCCAGCGTATCGGCTGTTTGCACGCCTTGCGATGCATTGCTTGGGCGAGCCTGCTGCCAAGATTCGAAAGAAGCTCCCGGTGCGTGAGCTATCGCGATATTCGCTGCGCGACGATTTGGAGGGAGAGAGCGAGCGGCTGTTCCAGGTCGGCGAGGTCGAACCCGTCGACGCTATCGATCATATCGAGATTCGCATGTTTGGCGCGTTTCGTGCCGAGCGCGACGGATTCCCCATCACAGACAAGATGTGGCGTCGTAAGAAAGCGGCAACGCTTGCCGAGCGGCTTGCGTTGGGTATCGATTCGTTTGTCGATCGCGAGACCTTGGCTATGGAACTGTGGCCACATGCCGAGTACAGTAGCGCCCGTAACAACTTGTATTCGACTGTGTCACGCTTACGATCCGCTTTGGGACCCACGCCAGATGGCAAGTCGTGCGTCCTGATTCAAAACGACTGCCTTGGCCTCAACAGGGATTACGTTAAGACCGATGTGAAGCTATTTGAGCAGATAAGCCGCGAGATTTTGGGTAATCGCACAAGAGTGCGTGGGCCTCACCTGGTCGAGCTGTGTCTTAAGATCGAACAGCTCTATACCGGACCGCTGTATATCCCCAACGGTTGCAATCCGACGTACTTTTTGCGCATGCGCCGCATCATGCAGTCGAAGTTTATCGACTGCATGATTGTGGGAGCAAGCGCTGCCTTGGAAGAAAACGACCTGCAGTCGGCAATCTGGCTGGTAGAAGCGGGGCTACGTCAGGAGACCGCACGCGAGGACATGGTGCGATGCGCCATGCGCGTGTACGGAGCGGCGGGGAGACGCCGCGATATCGTCGAGCTCTATAGCGGGCATATCCATCATCTTAAGGAACAGGTCGCAGGCGTTCCCGAGCCCGAGACCAAGCGTCTCTACGAGCGTCTGGTCGAAAGCAGGGTCAACCGACCGTTCATTGAACGATAAAAAACGGGCGCCCGCATCATTCGGACGCCCGCAGGCTTGCTCTGTGTGAACCGATCGGCCCTTAGACAAGCTTGATCTTCTCGATATCCTTGCGCGAGGACTCTCGATACAGCGAGAACTTGCGGCCGATAACCTGAACGACGTCGGCGTGGCAGCGCTCGGCGAGTTCCTCGGCGGCCTCGCGGGCAGAAAGGCTGGAGCCGTCCAGCACGGAGCACTTAACGAGCTCGTGCTTTTCCAGGTAGGCGGCCGTCTGCTCGACGGTACCCTCGTTGACATCGGACTTACCGATGATGATGGCGGGGTTGAGGTGATGGGCCATGCTGCGAAGCTGCTTGACCTGGGCTCCTGTCAGTGCCATGGGATCTCGCTTTCTATGTATGGGGCGCCCCGCGATGGGGCCTTAATCTACGTGAGCTGTCCCACGATAGCGCAGGAACGGCGCGGTGTGGAGCGCGTTTGCCAGTTCGCAAAGAATGCGGATGCCGGGCGGGTAGACGATGCATACTTTAGATGGGCTACGGTCGGGGCGCAGAGACCGGCTCCCAGGCAATGAACGCCCATCGGACCTTGCGGATGTGGTCGAGCATGTAAGGTCCCTGCGGCACGCCCTTGGATCCCGGCTCGCCGGCATGGGGGTTCTCGATCATATGTTGGGCGATATAGTCGCGCAGACGATCGATCTTATCCTCGTTGCCATGCTCGAGCATACGGGAGAGGTCTGCCACGGCGGCCTCGAGGCTATCGAAGGTGTCACGACGGGGCGATTCAAAATACGTGACCTGCGGTAGTGCACCCATCTGAATAAGGATGTTAAAGGCGTACACAAAACCATTGCTACGGGTAACCGAGGCGCCGATGGCATTCATCACGTGCAGGTCATAGCGTGGGCTGGAGTTGGCGACCATCGTGACAGCACAACGCCGCCGAGCCGTACGGTCGAGCTTGGCAAGCGCGCCTTTTAGGTCGTTCGTAGTAACCGAGCGACTCGCAAAGGCAACATCTACCGCTTTCGCGACCGGTCCAACCAAATCCCAGTCATCATCCCAAGCAAGCTCAAGCGGTGTAATGCGATCCTCGAGCCCATAATACTCAATGCCAGCATCAAGCGTGCCCAACATAGCAGGGGAAAAATCAGCAGCAATCACGGGATGTCCAGCCTGAGCAAGCGGAATAGCAATCGACCCGGCCCCACACCCCATATCGAGCAACGACTCGCCGGGCTCAAGCGCCAGCAGCTTTATAAAATCTCGGGCGTAGGGGGCAGTCTCCAGTGGACGAAAATGCCGGGCCCTTTTATCCCACTCAAAAGAATCATCAGCCCGCCGCCGAGCAGCCTGCAAGCGCATCCATTCGCCATTCCAATCCGCAGAAAGAAGCTCAGATTGAATTAGACCATCAGCCACGGGCCATCCCCCTTACAACAAAAAAGCGGCCCCTCCCAAAAGAAGAGCCGCAACAAGCATATATCAGAAAAAGAACCGTTCCAACGCCAAGCCGCCGCACCAGCCAAGTGGTGCAGGAGCGAAGCAACTGCAACCGGGATAGAACCCAACTGAGGTCCCGTTGTGCGGGAGCCCCGGTGAGGGCAAATATATAAGGTCGATCGCGAGGTCCGCACGAGCCGGAGAGCACTTAATGTGCTCTCCGTGCGAGTCAGGACTGTCCGAGCAGGCGACCTTATATATTTGCCCTCACCGGGGCTCCTCGCCCTGTAACTCCCTGCTAGTTCTTGAGCGAGTTCAGCGGTGCCGGGAAGCGTCCACCGCGGTGGGCAAGCACGGTGCCGGCGTTGGGGTTCACCGGCATGATGGGCGCACGGCCAAACAGGCCGCCATACTCGACGCAGTCGCCCACGCCCTTGCCGATGGCGGGGATCACGCGCACGGCCGTGGTCTTATTGTTGATGACGCCGATGGCCATCTCGTCGGCGATAATGCCGGCGATAGTCTCGACCGGGGTGTCGCCGGGAATGGCGATCATGTCCAGGCCAACGGAGCACACACAGGTCATGGCCTCGAGCTTCTCGAGCGAAAGCGCGCCGGCCTCGACGGCGGCGATCATGCCGGCGTCCTCGGACACGGGGATAAAGGCGCCCGAGAGGCCGCCCACGCTGGAGCTGGCCATGACGCCGCCTTTCTTGACGGCATCGTTGAGCATGGCGAGCGCGCAGGTCGTGCCGGGGCCACCGCAGGTGCCCACGCCGATGATCTCGAGGATGCGCGCGACGGAGTCGCCGACGGCAGGCGTAGGCGCTAGCGACAGGTCGACAATGCCCTTCTCGACACCTAGGCGACGGGCAGCCTCGCGACTCATGAGCTCGCCGGCACGGGTGATCTTAAAGGCGGTCTGCTTAATCTTTTCGGCGACTTCCATCATCGATGCGGAATCGGGCAGCTTCTCCAGGGCTGCGGCCATAACGCCGGGGCCCGAGACGCCTACGTTGATGACGGCGTCGGCCTCGCCACCGCCGTGAACGGCACCCGCCATAAACGGGGAGTCCTCGACCATGTTGGCAAAGCAGACAAACTTGGAAGCACCGACGGAATCCTCATCTGCCGTAAGCTTGGCGGCATCGATGATGGTCTGAGCCGCCATGAGCACGGCGTCCATGTTGATGCCGGCGCGCAGGCTGGCGACGTTGACGCTGGAGCAGACGCGGCTGGTGGTAGCGAGCGCCTGGGGGATGGACTGGATGACGCGGCGGTCGGCGTCGCCGATGCCCTTCTGGACGAGTGCGGAGAAGCCGCCCAGGTAATCGATGCCGAGCGTCTCGGCCGCGCGGTCGAGGGCATGCGCGATGGGGGTGAGGTCCTCATCCTTGCAGCATGCGGCGATCTGCGCCACCGGGGTGACGGAAACGCGCTTGTTGACAATGGGGATACCGTACTCGCGCTCGAGGTTCTCGGCGGTCTCGACCAGATGCTCAGCCGTGTGCGTCACGTGGTCGTAGATCTTCGTGCACATGCGGTCGAGGTTCTCGTCGCCGCAACCCATGAGCGAAACACCCATGGTGATGGTCCTGATGTCGAGGTTCTGCTCCTCAACCATGCCGCGGGTTTCCGCGATTTCTGCGGGCGTGATCGCCATCCTTGCACTCCTATCTGCCAAAACGAGCATAGCCTTGTCTATTCTAACGTGCCGCACGTGCCAAGTGGCGCATGCGGCACGTTTTGGTGCTCGGTTGTTTCCGTTGTGTTACTGCCCAAAGACCTCTTCGGCGATACGAGCGCTTTCGGCGGCGTCCTTGGCGTAGTAGTCCGCGCCGATCTGCTTGGCGTATTCGGGGGTGAGTACGGCGCCGCCTACGATGATCTTGACGCCCGGCACCTCGGCATGAAGCAACTTGATGGTCTCCTCCATAGCGACGACCGTGGTGGTCATAAGCGCCGAGAGGCCGACGAGCTTGATGTCGCGCTCCCGTACGGTCTTGAGCACCTCCTGCGGGTCGACGTCGCGGCCTAGGTCAAAGACGGTATAGCCGTAGTTATCGAGCAGCATCTTGACGATGTTCTTACCGATGTCGTGGATGTCGCCTTTGACGGTGGCCACGCAGATTTTGCCCTTGTCGGCAATCTCGCCGGCGGGCATCAGGCGCTTGATGGTGTCAAAACCCACGCGCGCGGCCTCGGCCGAGGCCATGAGCTGCGGCAAGAAGAACTTTCCCTGGTCAAAGAGAACGCCAACCTCGTCGAGGGCGGGGATAAAGTGGTTGTTGATGAGGTCCATGGCGTCGTGGTCTGCCAGCAGACGCTCGGTCTCGGCCGCAATCTCGCCTTTGCGGCCCGAGACGACCATGCGACGAATCGGGTCGTCGTTGCCGGCGGTGCCAGCGGCGGGCACAGTGTCGGTCGATACTGTCTGAGCCGCCGCCGGGTTCGCGGCGATCTTGTACGGATCGGTCCAGCCGGCGTAGCGCTCGATGTATCCGGTTGAGCCCTCGTCCTCAACGCTCAAGACGCGATAGCTGTAGACGGTATCCATAAAGCGCTTGGAGCCCGGGTTCATGATGGGGGCGTCCAGACCCGCGCCAAAAGCGGCAGCCAAAAAGACCGAGCCCAGCAGCGGGCGGGCGGGCAGACCAAAGCTGATGTTCGACACGCCGAGCGCGCATTTGACGCCCAGACGCTCCTTACACAGGGACATGGCGCGCAGAATCTGCTCGGCTTGGCGTTGATTGGTCGAGGCGGTCATGACCAGACAGTCGATGAGGATGCGGTCCGGTCCGATGCCGTAGCGGGCGGCCTCGGCCACGATGCGCTCGGCGATGGCGAAGCGAGCCTCGGCGGTATCGGGAATGCCGCCTTCGTCGAGCGTGAGGCCGACGACGTTGGTGCCGTAATGGGCGACCAGCGGAAAGATCTCATCCATGATCTGCTGCTTGCCATTGACCGAGTTGATGATGGGCTTGCCGGCGTAGCGGCGCACGGCGGCCTCGACGGCTGCGGGGTCGGTGGAGTCGATTTGCAACGGCAGCAGCGTGGAACCCTGGAGCTGCTCGGTGACCTGTTGGATGATCTTGACCTCGTCGATCTCGGGCAGGCCCACGTTGACGTCCAGGATGTCGGCGCCTTGCTCCTGCTGGCTGATGCCCTGGCTTACGACGTAGTCCAGGTCGCCGTCGCGTAGGGCCTGCTGCAGGCGCTTTCTGCCGGTGGGATTGATGCGCTCGCCGATGACGGCGATCTTGTGGCCGTCACAGGGGAGGTCCACCACGGTCTGGGCGCTTGTGACCGACATGCTGGGCTTGCGGTGGCGCGGACTGGGCGTGTGGGTATCGATAAGCGTGCACAGCGCTGCCATGTGCGCCGGCGTGGTTCCGCAGCAACCGCCCACGACGCTCACGCCGTCGGCGATCATGCCGGCGACGGCCTTGGCGTATTCGGGGGCCTGGATGTCAAAGACGGTGTTACCGTCGTCGTCCACGTGGGGGAGTCCCGCGTTGGCCTGCACCATAACGGGCTTGTCGGTAACGGTGAGCATGCGTGCGGCGAGCCCTCGGAGCTCGGCTGGTCCCTGGCTGCAGTTGATGCCCAGGACGTCGGCGCCGATGGCGTCGAGCGTTATAGCGGCAACCTCGGGACTCGTGCCCAGGAAGGTGCGGCCGTCCTCCTCAAAGGTCATGGTGGCAAAGACGGGCAGCTCGGAGTTCTCGCGGCAGGCAAGGACCGCCGCCTTGATCTCGGCAAGATCTGTCATGGTCTCGATAATAAAGAGGTCCACACCCGCGTCGACGCCAGCGCGCACTTCCTCGGCAAAGAGGTCATAGGCCTCGTCGAAGCTGAGGGTACCCAAGGGGCGAAGCAGCGCACCGATGGGGCCGATGTCGCCGGCGACGTAGCGGGCACCGGCCGCGCGGGCGCAGGCGACAGCGGCGGCAAAGACATCTGCCACGGTGGCGGCACCGTCGAGCTTGTGGGCGTTGGCGCCAAAGGTGTTGGCGGTGATCACATCGCAGCCGGCCTCGACATACTGACGCTGAATATCGGTAATGACCTGGGGCTCCTCAAAGTTGAGCAGCTCGGGCAGGGCGCCGGCCTTCATGCCGGCCGCCTGCAGCATGGTGCCCATGCCGCCGTCGAACAGCAGGTGCCCCGTGCCCTCGATGGCGGCGCGCAGGCGATCGTCCTTAATGTAAAGGTCGTCGATCGTGCGCGTCTTGTACGTGGCGCCCTTGCGGCGGGCAGCATCAACGGGCGCCGCCAGCGCGGTGCCGTCCAGATCATGAGTGATAAGCGGAGTAAACATCGGGGGCTCCTAATGGCTGGAATAGCAGGTGGTGTGGGCGGCGCGGAAGCGGCAGTGCTCGCGCATGCGGCAGATATTGCAGGTGGGGCGACTCTGGGCGTCGTGGACCTCGCCGTCAAACAGACCGATCACCGCGGTCACGCTCTTGGTGGGCATGAGCAGGCTGGTAGGTGTGACGGTAAGCCCGATGAGCCGCGTGGCGTTGAGTGCAGCCACGATTGAACGCTGAGCCGTAAGCGGGCAGTCGCCGTAGCCGGGACTGAAGCGCCAGTTACCGGCGAGTCCGTGTGCGGCGGCCGCAGCCTTGACCTGCTGGTCCATCTGCTCGACGGCAGCTTCCACATAGGCGGAGCACGCGGCATCGAGCACGGCTCCCTCTAGGGGCTGCTGGGCTCCCGTGGTGCGCAGACGACGCTCGGCGTCCATGCCGAGGGTGCATGCCATGAGCGCGGCAAAGCGGGCGTCTTTGAGATGTCGATAGATATCGCGACCGCGCAGCTCAACGTTGGTTCCAACCAGACGGATGCTGGGCTCTCCCTGCTCGTCCACGCCCATGGCGTCGACGGCAAATACGCGGCGCACGCCACGGGGCTCAATGTCCAGTTCCAAACGTTCAACGACAAGCTCAATACGCTGCGACAGCTCGGGTTCAATCTGCTGGCCGCCGTAACCCAGATACCGCAGCATCTCGGCACGATCGACGCGGGGATGGTGGGCATCATCGATACGGTAGAGCGCCGGCGACGCAAGGTCGGCCGGCACTTCACCAAAAGCTGTATCGATGTGCGGTTTTTCCATTACCCCAGGCGCTCCATAATAGTTGCGGCGATCGCAGGACGATTCATAGTGTACAGGTGCAGGCCGTCGGCGCCGTGCTCCTTAAGGTCGCAAAGCTGGCGGGCGGCATAATCTACACCGGCTGCCTGCAGGCTCTCGGGGTCGTTCTCGTATTTGGCGAGAATCTTGATGACGGGGGAGGGCAGCGACGCGCCGCACATAAAGACCATGCGGCTGATCTGCGACTTGCCCATAAACGGCATGATGCCTGCGGTAATGGGCACAGTGATACCGGCCTTGTCGGCAAGCTCGCGAAAACGGTAGAAGCACTCGTTATCAAAAAAGAGCTGCGTCACAAAGAAGCTCGCGCCGGCGTCCTGCTTTTGCTTGAGATATTCGACCGAGAGGTTGAGATTCTCACAGGCAATGTGGCCTTCGGGGTAGGCTGCGGCGCCCACGCAAAAGCCGGCGTCGACGAGCTCGGGGATGAGATCGCGGGCGTAGGCGTAGTCCGAGGCGGGCTTGTCATTCTCGCTCGCGCCGGCGGGAAGATCGCCACGCAGGGCCAGCACATTTTCTACGCCGGCGGAGCGGTATTCGTCGATCTTGGCGGCGATATCGGCATGCGTGCGGCCAACGCAGGTGAGGTGCGCCACCGAGGGCGTATCGAATTCGCCCGTAATCATATGCGCGATGGGGGCGGTGGCGGAGCCGTTGCCCGAGCCGCCGGCCGAGCAGGTGACCGAGACAAAGCTCGGCGAAAGCTTGCACAGATTGCCAGCCACCTCGCGAGCCGTGTCGAGGGTAAGCTCGCCCTTGGGCGGGAACATCTCAAACGAAACGGGCGTGGTGCCCTGGGATGCTGCCTGCTTAAAAACCTCGTCGACGCGCATGTCGTGCTCCTTTAGATACATTAGCGTGATGTGTTGTAAGGATTCTACAGCACCGCTGCGCTACGGTGGAGTTTTACTCGCTATTTGGAAATATCAATCGAAGATGTTTCGCTATCGGCATTCCCTATAACAGCGTAGCTAATTTGGAGCTTTTTTACCCCATCAACCAGGTACGCAGGGTAGTCTTTTTGGGACGGGGCTTTTTTAGCTACCCAATCTGGCGCCTCCAAAGCTTGAGACCATATTTAAATAGGGCAGCTAAAAAAGCCCCGTCCCAAAAAGACTACCCGTAAACCATGCGGAGAGGTCTGCAATTTATACAGTTGATTGGCTGTTGAGGGTGGCAACATTGCCGCGATGCGGTAACCTTATTGATTAGTTTCGCGACGGCAACATAACGGTAATGTCGCGGAAACACGGCGAGTCTAAGCTATGACTCGTTCGTTAGTAATCAACACCGCTTCTCACGCGGTGCCGATACGAAGGGAGTTCCGTATGGCCGAACTTACTGACCGCTTCGGGACCATGGTGTTCTCTGAGGAAGTCATGAAGGACTACCTCCCCAAGGACATTTGGAAACGCCTTGCTGCAACCCTCGAGGACGGTGAGCCGCTCGACCTGGATGTGGCCAACGCCGTTGCCCATGCCATGAAGGTTTGGGCCATCTCCAAGGGCGCGACGCACTACGCGCACTGGTTCCAGCCGCTTTCGGGCATTACTTCCGAGAAGCACGACAGCTTCCTCGAACCCAACCACGACGGCACCGCTATTACCAAGTTTACGGGAAAGAACCTCATCCAGGGCGAGCCGGACGCCTCCAGCTTCCCCAACGGCGGCCTGCGTGCCACCTTCGAGGCCCGCGGCTATACCGCTTGGGATCCCACCAGCCCCGCCTTTATCAAGGACGATGTCCTGTGCATCCCCACGGCTTTCTGCTCCTACACGGGCGAGGCCCTGGACAAGAAGACCCCGCTGCTGCGCTCCATGACCGCGCTCTCGCGTGAGGCCAAGCGCGTTTTGGCGCTGTTTGGTAAGACCCCCAAGAAGGTCGTTCCTTCCGTGGGCGATGAGCAGGAGTACTTCCTGATCAAGAAGGACGCTTACCGCAAGCGCAGGGACCTGGTCATCACCGGCCGCACCCTCTTTGGTGCTGCTCCCTGCAAGGGCCAGGAGCTCGAGGAGCACTACTTTGGCGCTATCCGCCCCACCGTCTCGGCCTATATGAAGGACCTGGACGATGAGCTGTGGGCGCTTGGCATTCCCGCCAAGACCAAACACAACGAGGTCGCTCCCTGCCAGCATGAGCTCGCCCCCGTCTATGGCGAGGTCAACGAGGCCATCGACCAGAATCTGGTCATGATGGAGAAGATGAAGCTCATCGCCTCCCGCCACGATTTGGTCTGCCTGCTGCACGAGAAGCCCTTCGAGGGCATCAACGGTTCGGGCAAGCACAATAACTGGTCGCTTGGCACCGAGTCCGAGAATCTGCTCGATCCGGGCGACACCCCGCTCGACAACCTGCAGTTCATCGTCTTCCTCACCGCGGTGATCGAGGCCGTCGATAACTACCAGGAGCTCCTGCGTGCCTCCGTTGCCTCGGCCGGCAACGACCATCGTCTGGGCGCCAACGAGGCTCCTCCGGCGATTATGTCCATCTTCCTGGGCGACCAGCTTACCGAGGTCGTCGAGAAGATCATCGATGGCAAGGCTTCCGTCCATGCCACGCGCGGCGTGCTCGACCTGGGCGCCGATACCCTGCCCAAGCTGATGCAGGACAACACCGACCGCAACCGCACCTCTCCGTTCGCCTTCACCGGCAACAAGTTCGAGTTCCGTGCCTGCGGCTCCGAGCAGAACGTCTCCGACTCCAACCTGGTGCTCGATGCCGCCGTGGCCAAGTCGCTCAAGTCCTTCGCCGATGCACTCGAGGGTACGCCCGAGGATAAGTTCCAGGACGCCGCGCTCGAGTACTGTAAGAAGGTGCTGACCGATCACCAGCGCATCCTGTTCTCCGGCGACGGTTACTCCGACGAGTGGCCCATCGAGGCCGAGAAGCGCGGCCTTGCCAACAACAAGACCACGGCCGACGCTCTTCCCGCTTTTGTTTCCGATAAGGCTATCGCGCTCTTTGAGGAGACGGGCGTTCTGACCAAGGCCGAGGCTCAGTGCCGCTACGACTGCAAGCTCGAGAAGTACAACAAGCTCATGAACATCGAGGCTACCACGATGATTCGCGAGGCACGTCGTACCTATCGTCCGGTCATTACCGCCTATGCCACCAAGGTCGCTAAGGGCCTTGAGACAATTCGTGCCGCCGGTGCTGAGGCCGCCATGCAGTGCGAGCAGAACACGCTCAACAAGCTCTGCAACGGTATCACCGCCATCAACGACTCCATCAAGGCGCTCGATGCCGTGCATCAGAAGGCCGAGGCTCTCGATGGCCAGGAGCAGGCCAATGTGTATGCACACGAGGTCGTTCCCGCTATGGATACGCTGCGTGCCTCCGTGGATGCCATGGAGGAGATCGTGGCCGCCGACTACTGGCCGGTTCCGACCTACGATGACATCCTGTTCTACGTGTAGGGCATAGCCAGCATATCGTCACGGTATTAAGCCGGGGTCCGCATCGCGCGGGCCCCGGCTTTTTGATTGCGAAGGACGCTTTGGAGTCCGTTTTGCCGCCGATTTGCCGGGGTCCGCACCCTGTCGGGTTCGAATCCCGGCGTTGGGGTAGAAAAAAGCCCGCCACCGCGAGGGTAACGGGCTTCTCGTTTTAAATGGTGCCCCCAGCGGGATATCCGCGTGCGGCTGGCGCCGCCCGCCTTCGCTGCGTCGCTTCGCTCCTTGCGTGCTGCGCTGGAAAACGCTTCGCGTTTCCTCAGCTCCGCACCCTGTCGGGTTCGAATCCCGGCACATCGGTAACAAAAAGCCCGCTACTGAATTGGTAACGGGCTTCTCAGATTCTGTGGTGCCCCCAGCGGGATTCGAACCCGCGATATCCACCTTGAAAGGGTGGCGTCCTTGGCCGCTAGACGATGGGGACAGCGGGAAAGAGTATAGCAGACTTTTTTGTCGGCGCGTATATCGTTGGCAAACTGGAAAACCACCACACAGGAGCTGGCCCTCTCCCCCCCGATCTTCAAAAATCTCAATCTATAACATCTGGGCGGGTAAATCGGCCTTATCTGTTACAGATTGAGACAAAATGCAGGCGTCGGGACGAACGTCTCAATCTGTAACAGTAAGACGACCTTTGGTGGTCTAGATGTTACAGATTGAGACAAACCGCTGGGACGGGTCAAAACCACCACAAAGGTGCCTGTCCCTTTGTGGTGGCGGGGCGTTAGGGGAGGAGCTTCATCGCGGCGTCGTGGGCGGCGTGCTCGTAGGTGTCGTCGAGGGGCTTGAGCGGCAGCAGGGCGGCGGCCTGTGCATCGCCACGGCGCTCAAGGGCATGGGCGATGAGCCAGTCGGCGAGCTCGGGGTTCTTGGGCAGTGCCGGTCCGTGTAGGTACGTGCCGATGACGCCCTTGTAGATGAGGCCTTCAAAGCCATCGTCGCCGTTATTGCCGGTGCCCGTGACGACAGACGTTCCGAGCGGCGTGGCCTCTGCATCGAGCAGGGTGCGGCCGCCGTGGTTCTCGAACCCCACAAAGGGCTCGGGTGCCAGGTCGGTCTTGACGGCGACGTTGCCTATCAGGCGGTCGGAGCCGCGCACGGTCTCGGCGGCGATGACACCTAGGCCCTCGATGCGATTCTCGCCCATATAGTACGAACGACCGAGCAGCTGATAGCTGCCGCAGATAGCGAGCAACGAGCCGCCGTCCTCAACATATGTCGCAACCTTGTCCTTTTGAGCGAGCAGCTCGTGTGCCACAGCCAACTGATCGCGGTCGGCACCGCCGCCCATCATGACGATGTCGGCGTCGGTAAGATCGAGCGTCTCGCCCATGCGGACCTCGTCCACGCGCGCGGGAATGCCGCGCCAGGCGCAGCGGCGCTCGAGGGCGATGACGTTGCCGCCGTCGCCATAGAGGTTGAGGGCATCGGGATACAGATAGACGATGCGCAGCGGGCGCGGAAGCTCGACCGACGCAATATCGGTGGGGACGGCGCTGCCATCGGTGCGTGTTACGGCGCAGGAGGCAACCGAGCTCGCATCGGCGTCTTTAAGTCCGTCGAGCTCTTTGACCAGCGGCGGGAATGCCGTGTAATTGGCGACGGCGTAGAAGGTGTCATCGGCTGCCTCATCTGCCACGGCGCCGATCGCCTGCTCGATATTCGAGATGATGGCGGCGTCGATGCCGGCGTACTTCAGGCGCACCTGCATGTCGTGCGCGCGCGTACCCCCGGCAAAGGCGATAAGCCCTGGGGTATCGGCGATGCGCTCGAAGTCGACGTCGTAGATCCACGAGACATCGTGGCCGTCGGCGTCGTTGTCATTCAGGAAGAAGGCGCAGAGTCTGCCGCCTGCCGTTTTAATGGACTGGATCTGGCGATCGAAGCCCACGGGATTTTTGGCCAGGTTTGCCTCGACGGTACGGCCGGCGATTTCCCAGCGGCCCATGCGCCCGCCGGCGGGGACGTAGGCATCGAGCGTGGGCTGCAGATGCGCTGCGTCCACGCCCAACTCGCGCGCCGCAAAGAAGGCGGCGGCAACGTTGTAGACCATGTACAAGCCGTTGTAGCGTGTGGCGATGTGCGTTGCGGGCGCTTTTGCCTCGGGTCCAAAGGCCAGGTCAAAGCCGTAGCCGTCGCAGCCGAGCTCAACGCCTGTCACGCGACGGACCAGCGCGGGGCGACTCCAACCGCACGAAGGACAATGATAGGCGCCGAGCTGGCCGTACTGAACATAGTCGTACTCCAGCGGCGCGTTGCATTGCGAGCAAAAACGCGAGTCGCTAATGCGATCGGACTCGGTGCCCGTGGCGCCGTCGATGCCAAAGGCGATGCTCATATTGGGGACGCGTGCGGCGATCGAGGCGCAGAGCGGGTCGTCGGCGTTATAGATGAGCGTCGTTGCCGGCGAAAGCTCCAACGCGTGGACGATGACGTCCTGGGTGTGGTCGATCTCGCCGTAGCGGTCCAGCTGGTCGCGGAACAGGTTGAGCAGCACAAAGTACGTTGGCTTGAGCTTGGGCAAGACGCGCACCGTGTAGAGCTCGTCGCACTCAAAGACGCCTACGCGCTTGCTGCTGGCGGCACGCTTAAGATCGCTGCGGCCCTCGAGCAGGGCACCCACCACGCCCGGCTCCATGTTGTTGCCGGCGCGGTTGCATACCACGGTGGCGCCGCTGGCGGCAACGGCGTCGGCGATGAGGTTGGAGGTGGTGGTCTTACCGTTGGTGCCGGTGACCACCACGCTGCGGTCGACAAGGCCCGCGAGGTCGCTTAGCAGCTCGGGGTCGATCTTCATGGCGATGCGGCCGGGGAGTACGCCGCCCTGGCGCTTAAGGATGGAGCGCAGCCCCCAGCGGGCGATATCGCTCGAAGTGCAGGCGAGAGATGAGCGGAAGTTCATGAAGCCGTTCCTAACGTGAATGACATGGTCGTGGCGATCGTGCCGTTAAAAGCCATAACGGCGCGCAAATTCCTGGGCAAGCTGTGATACGTCTTCGCAAGCGTTGGCCCAGGGGGCAAAGTCGGGAGTATCCGAGATGATACCGTCGGCCTCCCAAACTGCCTGGTGCGAAAGGTCCCAGGGGTCGTGCGGCTCGGGCCGGCAGGGAAGGTACGGAGTCTGATACATGGGGTTCAGCAGAAAGAACGCGCCGCCCTCGCAGCGGTTGGCAAACTCACGCAGGGCGCGTGTCGCCGGGCGCATCTTGTTCGTTTTGAACAGCAGGATCGTGCGGGCGAGTAGGTACCAGGGGGAGTTCTCGAGGGCATCGGCCCCCATCTGTTCCTCGAGCTGGTGGGCCAGGGCAAAAAAACCGTCCTCGTCTTCCAGACGAGCGAGGGCGAGTAGCACGGTGCCGGCAGCTCGGGTGGGATAGCCTTCCGCCTTAAGAACACGGCGAGAATAGTTGACGGCAGCACGGTAGCGAGCGCTCGCCATACACAGCTGCGAGATGGCCTCGAGCGTGTGGAGCCACCCGATAAGCGCCGGCTCGCTCACGGTGAGATCGGCCGCCGTCACGCCGTCTGTCAGCACCTTGTTGGTCCAGTAGTGCGGGGCCTCCATATCGAATCCGGGCACGCTTTGCCGTAAGTAATCGGCTGTGGTCGCCTCGAGCTTCATCAGGTCGCCCAGGCAGGCGTCGACGGGCGTGTCCGCCAAAATGATGGCAAGCAGCTGGGCATCGAAGACATACGCATCGACGCGGACGATCTTGAGCAGCTCATCGCGCATATCGTCGAACAGGCGGTTGCGCGTCTGCTCAAACTCCTCATCGCTGCCCATATTCTCGATACGATGGAGCTCGTCGAGCAGGTGGCGGTGAACACCGGCATAGGAAAGCAGTGCCTGGGCATGCTCGGTCTGCGCATACTTATGAGGGTTGACGCTTACGTCGTTATGGACAAGATCGCGTGCTGCATCGGTGAGTTCGGGGTGCGACGCAACGTAGGCGCGCTCCAGGTAGGCGGGGATGTAGACGCTCGGATCCATTAGAGGTCTCCTCCCTTAAACGGCAAGCCCTGCTCGGCCGCCCGCAGGATGCGCTCGTCAATCTGGGAACGCACGATATCGTTGGTGGCGACCCAGGCGGCAAAGCTGGCGTTGTCGGGGGCGCCCAAGCCCTCCTGCAGTACCGGCGTCGCTTCGGACAGCGCAAGGACAAGCTCGTCGGTGGAGCCCACGCCCACGTTGACGCGGGCATAGACGCCATCGGGAAACTCGGTTTGAAAGTAAAGCGCCTCGGCTGCGTGCGGGCACGAGCGCGCAAGGATGCGCAAGTAGTGCTCGGCGCCCTCGTAGTCCAGCTCGCGCCAGGCAGCGCTCATCAGCGCGATGAGTGTCCACGGGTCTAAGTCGCGCTCCGCGTCCTTGGGACGACGACGCAGCGGCGTGTTGGCAAGATAGGGGACGGAGTGGGCAGAGCGAAAGCGTTTGAGCTCCTCGGCGGGGTATTCGAGTTTTGCCATGGCGAGCATCGCAGTGTGGCGGACACCGGCCGGATCGTTGGGGGCAAAGTCCAGGCTGCGGTTTGCGGTTTCGAGCGACAGGCGGTAACGGCCGCTAATGAGGGCGCGCGACGCAAGGGCGGCAAGCCAGCGCAGGTAGGGGCGGCGTGTAAGGTCGCCTGCGGCCTCGCGCTCGTAGGGGTCCTGCGCCGAGGCGATCTTGAGTGCCAGGTCGTGCTCGACTTCATCGCACTTGGATACCAAGTACTGTACGTACTCCTCGTTGGAGTTAGCGGTGAGGGCGGTCAACATGCGCTGAGCGTCCCAATTGGTCGGGTCGAGTGCGGCTGCCTCGCAAAGCATGTTTTCGGCAGCGGCCTCTTCTTGCTCTGCCTGGGTATCGTCAGGGATAAAGGGAATGCGGTAGTCGACAGCCTCGACTACCTTGGCAATCAGATGTCCGGCGCGGTCGCGGTCGTGCACGATGAGCGGCGCGGGGTTGCGGGTGAATTGTTCCATCAGACGCTCTACGGCAGGGCCGTCGGTGAGCGGGATATTGTCGCGGCGCAAGGCCTCAAGAACGAGGCGATGGCAATCTTCTTGAATGGGATCGAATGCCATGGGGCCTCCTTTGCTGCGGTTAGGGTTCAAATGTCTCTATATAAGGTTCTAGTTTACCCGCATGAGGCACATTGGGAGTGCCGCACTTGGACATGCACCTTTGCACCACGAAGACGGATGTCGCACAAATGTCGGCACCTTGGACGACCGAGTGGTATCACGGTGCCGCAAACGGTCGATTTTTGGCGGCGAACGGTGTGTCTTTTGGAGGGGCACAGTCCTGCCCTGGATATGTGGTCAACCTTGATAAAACGTTTGCCCAGCTTGGGAGTATGAATGCCGCATAAGGGTCTTCAGGGATAGAAAAAACGTTTCATCATTGTCGACTTTCGGTAAATAACTGACCAACCAGAACGGTAAAATACTATTTGTCTGAGCGTTGAGACGTTTAGACATCGCGCATTGTCATCGCCGGCAACGCGCAAAACGGTCCTAACGGAGCCAATCGGGTGCTCCGTTATATACGCAAGTCTAAGAGGGGCTTGTTTAGGAGGCACAGTATGGGACGTTTTACCAATCCTCGCGATCTGTACTTTGGTGAGGGCGCTCGCCACGAGGTGAAGAACCTCAAGGGCAGCAAGGCCATCATCGTGACCGGCGGCGGCTCCATGCGCCGCGGCGGTTTTTTGCAGGACGTCGAGGCCGACCTCAAGGAGGCCGGTTTCGAGGTCAAGCTGTTCGAGGGCGTCGAGTCCGATCCGTCCGTCGAGACGGTCATGAAGGGCGCCGAGGCCATGACCGAGTTCCAGCCCGACTGGATTATCGCCATTGGCGGTGGCTCGCCCATCGATGCCGCTAAGGCTATGTGGCTGTTCTACGAGTATCCCGAGGAGACCTTCGAGGAGGCGGTCGTCCCGTTCTCCTTCCCGGAGCTCCGTCAGAAGGCTCACTTCTGCGCCATCTCCTCTACCTCCGGCACCGCTACCGAGGTCACCGCGTTCTCCGTCATCACCGACTACGCCAAGGGCATCAAGTACCCGCTGGCCGACTTCAACATCACCCCTGATGTCGCCATCGTCGACCCCGAGCTCACCTACACCATGCCCTCCAAGCTGTGCGCTCACACCGGTATGGACGCTCTGACTCACGCCATCGAGGCCTACGTCTCCACCGCTGGCTCCATGTACACCGACGCCAACGCCCTGCATGCTATCCGCGAGATCGTCGAGTGGCTGCCCAAGTCCTATCAGGGCGATCATGAGGCCCGCCAGCACATGCACGACGCCCAGTGCATCGCCGGCATCGCCTTCTCCTCGGGTCTGCTGGGCATTGTCCACTCCATGGCTCACAAGACCGGTGCCGCCTTTGAGGGCGACCACATCATCCACGGTTGCGCCAACGCCATGTACCTGGGCAAGGTCATCCAGTTCAACGCCAAGGACGCTCGCGCCAAGAGCCGCTACGCCTTCATCGCCAAGGAGATCCTGCACCTCGCCGGCGAGACCGAGGACGAGCTGGTCGAGGCTCTGGTCCAGGAGATTCGCGACCTCAACGACAAGCTCGACATCCCGCAGGGCATCAAGAACTACGGTGCCAAGGGCGTGAAGGCCGACGAGTCCATCATCGATTACGATGAGTTCGAGGCTAAGAAGCACGACGTTGCCGCCAACGCCATCCTCGACGCCTGCACGGGCTCCAACCCGCGCCAGCCGTCTCAGGAGGAGATGGAGCAGCTGCTCGAGTGCGTCTACACCGACACCCCGGTCACGTTCTAATCGGCACACATTGTTCTGATAAGGGTCTCGCGCTCTGTGCGCGGGACCCTTTTTCTATGGTGCAATCTAACCTGTCCTCAATGCGCCAAGTTGCCACAAGGGGACAGGTGGCTTTGCACCAATCGTTGTTTGATGAAGGGCGGATTCTCGTATGGCGCTTCCTATGGTTTATGGCGGTCCCGGCCGGTATGTTCAGGGGCCGGGCGAACTTTCGCGTCAGGGCAGATATTTGTCATGGTTGGGCTGCGCTGCCTATGTCTTGTTTGACCAGGGCACCGAGGATCGGCTGTGCAGGCAGATCGTCGATGGATTTCTGGACGAAGATCTAAGCGAGCCGTTCTTTAAGATTTATGACGGTCCGTGTACGGAAGAGGCCGTTGTCGAAATGGCTAAGGAAGCCCAGGCTGAGTATTGCGACATGGTGGTGGGTATTGGCGGCGGCAAGATGCTCGATATCGCCAAGGCCGTTGCGTTTTATGCCGAGTTGCCGTTGTGCGTATGCCCCACGGCGGCTTCGATGGACGGTCCGTGCAGCGCGATTTCGGTGCTGTATCACGAGGATGGGTCGTTCGACCGCTATCTGATGCTCGAAAAGAATCCAGATTTGGTTGTGGTCGATACCGGCGTGGTCGCGGCAGCCCCGCTGCGTATGACGGTCGCTGGCATGGGCGACGCACTGGCAACGTATTTCGAGGCGCGTTCGTGCGCCGCGGCGCACGGCGCCAACGAGCACGGTGGAGCGCCAGGACACTTGGCCTTGGTTGCGGCTCGTGCCTGCTATGACACGCTTATGGAGTGCGGCGTCGCTGCCAAGCGCGATCTTAAAAAGGGTCGTATATCGCCGGCGGTTGAGCGCCTGATCGAGTGCAATATCCTACTCTCGGGCGTCGGCTTTGAGAGCGGTGGCTTGGCGTTGGCGCATGCTATCGCCAACGGCCTGACGATTCTGCCCGAGTGCAAGGCCATGCATGGTGAGGCCGTGGCATTTGGCCTGGTGGTGCAGCTTCGTTTGGAGCGCGCGCCCGAGCTTGATCAGGTGCTCGAGTTTTGCCAGCGCGTTGGTCTGCCGACGACACTCGAGGAGCTGGGCCTTGGCGAGATTTCCGATGATGACCTGCTGAGCGTTGCGGACGCAACTTTTAAGAACGAGCGCAATATGGCTAACGAACAGGCCAAGGTGACCAAACAAAAGCTCGTGCAGCTCATGTGCGAGGCATAGCTTGGCGCTTGATTGACCTTGTGCAATCGAGGCGGCGATAGGCCATAGGCTATTTGTCTCAATGATGCGCCGCATGTAATTTGCCCGAGGCGTGGGCCGATGGCGTATCATTATCTCTTGCTTGTTTGCACTGCTCAGGGAGGGGCCGCGCATGGCGCAGGAACACGATCTGTTTGATGACATTATCGAGATCAGCAAGGGTTTCGACTTTCTTAAAAACCCGCTTGGCGGTGTGACCGATGCGCTCGATCCGTCGGCGCCGCAGTGGAATCCTGCCGACTATAAGGAGCGTCCGCGCGGCAACACCATTCCGTGCCTGACCTGCAAAAACGAAAAGAGCGGCTGCACTGCGTGCATGGATGTGTGCCCGGTCAACGCTATCGAGGTCGAGGAAGACTCCATCGAGATTCTCGACTCCTGCCGCAAGTGCGGCCTGTGCGCCGCTGCCTGTCCGACCGAGGCAATCATCTCGCCGCGTCTGGCGCCCAAAAACCTGTATGACGACATTGTCTCGGCGGCAACGAGCCACGAGACCGCCTACGTCACCTGCACGCGCGCCCTCAAGCGCATGCCGCGCGAGAACGAGGTCGTCGTTGCCTGCGTGGGCGATATTACGGCCGAGACCTGGTTCTCGGTACTGGCGGACTATCCCAACGTGAGCGTGTATCTTCCGCTGGGCGTGTGCGATAAATGCCGCAACACCGGTGGCGAGGATATCCTGGGCGAGGCGATTGCGAAGGCTGAGGAGTGGTCTGGCACGGGTATGGGCCTGGAGGTCGACCCCAAGAGCCTCAAGTGCCATAAGCTCCGCGAGTACGAGCGCAAGGAGTACATGGAAAAGATTGCCCGCACGACGGGTCTGACGGTGACCAAGCTCAACCCGGCGACGGCGGCGCTGGCCTCGGTGACGCAGAAGTTGAAGGCCCATCGCCATCAGATTACCCAGCTGGAGCGCACGCTCAACACCATGTGCGGCACCACGACGGCAAAGCGTCGCCGTTCGCTCACGCATGGGCGGCAGCTGGTGCTTTCGACACTGCAGAACCATCCCGAGCTTGCCCAGAACATGCAGGTGAGTACGCCTGAGTGCGATTTTGACAAGTGCACGTCGTGTGGCGAGTGCGTCAATGTATGCCCCACGTTCGCCTGCGATTTGGTGGGAAGCGGCCGCTTCGCGTTGGAGTCCACATATTGCTTGGGCTGCGGCGCCTGTGTCAAGGTTTGTCCCGAACATGCGCTCAAGCTGGTCGAACACGATGCGTCCAACTTGGTTGTCGTCGACCCCGAAGCCGAGGAAAAGGCCGCTCAGAAGGCCAAAGCCCACGAAGAGGCCCAAAAGGTAAAAGCCGAGGCGAAGGCCAAGCTCGACAAGATGCTCGACCAGGTGGAGAAGCTCGCGGACTAGCCAGCTACCCCAATCTCTGCTTCATTTGCGCCGCCGCGGTGTCCGGATTCGCCCGGATGCTGTGGCGGCGCTATACTTATACAGTTTGAAGTACCTGTACCAAAAGGAGCTGTCGTGTCCCTTTCCATCGGTATCGTGGGCCTGCCCAACGTGGGCAAGTCGACGCTGTTCACCGCGCTTACCAAAAAGACCGGCCTCGCCGCCAACTACCCGTTTGCCACGATCGACCCCAACGTGGGTATCGTCGATGTGCCCGATAGCCGCCTGCAAAAGCTCGCCGACATTGTCAACCCTGGCCGCATTGTGCCGGCTACGGTCGAGTTTGTCGACATCGCGGGCCTGGTGAAGGGTGCCAACGAGGGCGAGGGCCTGGGCAACCAGTTCTTGGCAAACATTCGCGAGACCGACGCTATCTGCGAGGTCGTGCGCTATTTTAAGGATCCCAACGTCATGCGTGAGGTGGGTCGTACGGGCGAGTTCGTCGATCCCGCCGGCGATGCCGACACCATCATGACCGAGCTTATCCTGGCCGACATGGGCACGCTCGAGAAGCAGCTGCCTAAGCTCGAGAAGGAGGCCAAGCGCGACAAGGAGCTCATGCCCAAGTTTGAGGTCGCCAAGCGCCTGCTCGCCTGGCTCAACGAGGGCAAGCGCGCCGCGTCCATGGAGATGACCGACGAGGAGCGCGCCGCTGCCAAGGGCCTGTTCCTACTCACCATGAAGCCCATCTTGTATGTGGCCAACGTGGACGAGGACATGCTCAACGAGGACCTGGCGCCCATCGATGGCGTCAAGCCGCTGCCGATCTGCGCCAAGATCGAGGCCGAGCTTTCCGAGCTCGATCCCGAGGATGCGGCCGACTACCTGGAGAGCCTGGGCCTGGAGCAGCCCGGCCTGGACGTGCTCGCGCAGGCAGCCTACAAGCTGCTCGGTCTGCAGTCGTTCTTTACGGCTGGCGAGATGGAGGTCAAGGCCTGGACGGTGCGTCAGGGCGCGACCGCCCCGCAGGCCGCCGGTGTCATTCATACCGACTTTGAGCGCGGCTTTATTAAGGCCGAGGTCATTGGCTATGACGACTACATCGAGCTCGGTGGCGAGCAAGGCGCCAAGGCTGCAGGCAAGCTGCGCATCGAGGGCAAAGAGTATGTCATGGCCGATGGCGACGTCGTGCACTTCCGCTTTAACGTGTAAGGACGGCGAGCATGTTTAAATATGGAAAAAAAGCTGGCTACATGGGCATCGCGCTGCTGGTGCTTGCAGTGCTTCCGCTGGTGGTCGCAGCGTTTGTAATCCCCAACATTGGTCCCGAGGTGGCAACAAAGTTTAATGCCGCCGGTGAGGTGACGCGCTGGGGCAAGAGCTACGAGCTGCTGGCATTGCCGGTGCTCAACCTGCTGCTGAGCGTGGCGACGTACTTTACGGCGGGACGCCAGGCAAAGAACAATGAGGACTCCGCCGCCATGGCGCGCATCGTGTGCGAGCGCTACCTGCGAAACGGCTGCATCACGGGCGCATTCCTCAACGTAATTAACGTCTACTTTATGTATTCGGCGATTACCGGCACAGGCTTTGGCCTGGGCTTTTAGCTTGCGCCTTTAGGCAACGAGCCTGCAAGCATATTCGATGGCTGCTGCGAGGCCGCCGCTCGATCGTGGTTGAAAGACCACATCGGCGGCGGCCTCGTTTTCGTATCCGGCACCGCGAAGGCAGAGCGCGATACCGGCTTCCAAGAGAAGGGGCAGGCCACACTGGCTGGTTGCGATTACGGCAGCCTGATTGAGTGAGCAGCCGTGCGCTTGGCATTGGATGGCAAGTTCACCTTGCGCTGGGCAAGGGACCAAAACGGCGGCGACGCGACTTGATAGCAATGCAAATGCTGTGCGCTCATCGGGCGAAAGGCATTCTGCTTCAACGACGACGAGCTTGGGCGGTGCGCTGTTTGTGCGAAGCGTGGCTCGGTACATGCGGACCGAAGAACCCGACATAGAAAACTCCTGTATATTAGGCAAAACGTAAACTATAGTTTACGTTTTTGTTTTGCTCCATTTCAAACTCGTCTGCATGAACGAACATGCGAAACAGATTCTTGGCGAGCGAGTCGAGCGGACGCGCAAGGCCCTTGGTATCTCCAAGGTCGATTTTTGCGTGGCGGTTGGAATCAGCCGACCTTATCTCGATCAAATCGAAAGCGGAACGGCAAACAGCACGCTCGAGATTTTATTTAAACTTGCGCCCGCGCTTGGCATGACGGTGTCAGAGCTTCTCGAGGGCATTGAGTAGGCGTTTTTGCTAGATTTGTCGTTTGCTGAACGGGTCCCCCCGACGGCGGCGTGCAAAAACCCGAGTATTCAGCATCCCTCAATAAATTGACAGCAACCGAAGGCGCAAATACGATGCTTGCTGTTTTGGATTATCCACAAAATTCATTATTATGAGGAATAATAGACGCGTGGGACGAGCCTATCGAACCGAAAAGCGATTTACAGCTAGCGGTTTTAACGTTTCCGGAAGGGGCGGGTGCTGAAAACTCCGCTTTTTGCACGTTCCGAGAGGTACCACGTGCCCTACAAGGCCCAAAGAGGCGGATTTTGTTTTAGCTACACCATCGGGATGCGGTCATGGTTGACTTGGCTGTAGAACAGGCGCTGAATCTCGGCCGCATCACGTGACTGGCCGAGCGCCCACATGGTCTTGGCCACGAGCGTTTCGGTGGTCATATCGTCGCCGCGCAAAATACCCGGATGGTCGGCGTAGGCACGGCCGACCTCATAAACACCCAGATCGAGGCCCTCTTCGGGGACCTGTGTGGTCATAACGACGGTGCGACCCGAATCGACCCAGCGGAAAATTGCTTCTTGGAACGACTCGCCCGACTCACCAAACTCGGGGATACCGCCAATGCCAAAGGTCTCCAGAATCACGGCGTCGTAGCTATCGGCAAGGGCGTCGAGGATGCCCGGGTTTACGCCGGGCGTAAGCTTGAGTACAAATACGCGCGGATCGATGCTGTCGTAGAAATGCACCGGGTTTTCGCCCTGATGCGTGCCGTGGAGCCCGTTGCGCACGATGCGGTCGTTGCGGATGTAGGCAATGGGCGGATAGTTGACGCTAATGAACGCGTTAAAGCTCATGGTGCGCTGCTTGCGGGCGCGCGTGCCGGCTATGGCCACACCGCCAAACACGATTGAGACGTCGTGCGAATGCTCGTCAAGCGCATAGAGCAGGCTCTGGTACAGATTGAGCTTGGCATCGGTAAAGGGGTTGCCCATGGGCTTTTGCGAGCCGGTGAGCACGATGGGCTTGGGGCTGTCCTGAATCAGGTAAGAAAGCGCCGCCGCGGTGTAGCTCATGGTGTCGGTGCCGTGCAGAATCACGAAGCCGTCGTGGTCGGCATAGCCCTCGACGATGACGTCGCGGATACGCATCCAGTCACTCGGACGCATATTGGTGCTGTCGATGTTCATGGGCTGCACGACGTCGAGCTCGCAGAGGCCCGAGATCTCGGGGACGCTCTGGGCGAGTTCCTCACCGGTCAGGACGGGGGAGAGGCCGTTGCCGTCCTCGGTCGATGCGATGGTGCCGCCCGTGGCGATGAGAAGGATGCGCTTCATGTTGGTGTTCCTATCGTATTTGCCGCCCCAGAGGCGGAGTCGTTCGGCAGTATTGTGGCACAGGGCGTCCAATGTTCAAACGTATTACATCATCTGTAACGTTTGGTAACACTTCAATTGCCGTCAAATAGGGGCCCAGGTCGTGCGTTTGCCGTGCGCTGATGGCTGCGAGGGACGAGAAACCCCATATAACGTGTACACTATGAAAGTTATTCTCGTTTATTCGCGCGGGTGGGCATCGGCTCCCCGCCAACAAGAGGGGGAAACCATGGATCAAAAGGCTTCCGCAAAGGTCCTCGTACTCGACTTTGGTGCGCAGTACGGTCAGCTCATTGCCCGTCGCGTCCGCGACCTCAACGTGTATTCCGAGATTGTTCCCTGCGACATCTCGGCCGATGAGATTCGCGAGATGAACGCCTCTGCGCTCATCCTTTCCGGCGGCCCGGCCTCCGTGTATGCCGAGGACGCTCCGTCCATCGATCCTGCCATCTTTGACCTGGGCCTTCCCGTCCTGGGCTTCTGCTACGGCCATCAGATCACGGCCGTGACGCTCGGCGGCAAGGTCGGCCACTCAGAGGTGGGCGAGTACGGCCGTGCTACCATCACACGCACGGCCGGCGCCAAGCTCTTTAACTCCACGCCCATGAAGCAAACCGTGTGGATGAGCCACCGCGACGCCGTTTCCGAGGTACCCGAGGGCTTTACCGTTACCGCCAGCACCGACGTGTGCCCGGTTGCCGCCATGGAGTGCCCCGAGCGCAAGATTTTCACCACGCAGTTCCACCCCGAGGTCAAACACTCCGAGTACGGTCAGCAGCTGCTGAGCAACTTCCTGTTTGAGATCTGCGGCCTGGAGCCCAACTGGAGCATGGACAACCTGGTCGAGACCATGACAGCCGAGTTCCGCGAGAAGGTCGGCGACGACCGCGTGATTTTGGCCCTGTCCGGTGGCGTCGACTCCTCCGTCGTGGCTGCGCTGGGCGCTCGCGCCGTGGGCAAGCAGATGACCTGTGTGTTCATCAACCACGGCCTGCTGCGCAAGGGCGAGCCCGAGCAGGTGGAGGAGGTCTTCACCAAGCAGTTCGATGTCGACTTTATCCACGTTCACGCCGAGGACCGTTATGCCGAGCTTCTGGCCGGCGTGACCGAGCCCGAGGAGAAGCGCCGCATCATCGGTACTCAGTTCTGGAAAGAGTTCTTCGCCGTGGCGCAGCAGCTCGAGACCGATGGCAAGTCGGTCAAGTACCTGGCTCAGGGCACCATCTACCCCGACATCATCGAGTCCGGCGCTCGCAAGACGGGCGGCAAGACGGCCACCATCAAGAGCCATCACAACCTGATCCCGTTCCCCGAGGGCGTACACTTCGACCTCATTGAGCCGCTTGATCACTTCTTTAAGGACGAGGTCCGCGCTCTTGGTCTGGCACTGGGCCTGCCGGGTCATATCGTGTTCCGTCAGCCTTTCCCGGGTCCGGGTCTGGCCATCCGCATCATCGGTGCGGTCGACAAGGAGAAGCTCGAGATCCTCAAGAACGCCGACGCTATCGTGCGCGAGGAGCTCGACGCCTACAACCAGCGCCTGTTTGAGCAGACCGGCGAGCGCAACTCTGAGCACAGCTGCTGGCAGTATTTCGCGGTCCTGCCCGACATCAAGTCCGTTGGAGTTATGGGCGACGAGCGCACCTATCAGCGCCCGATCATCCTGCGTGCCGTCGAATCCAGTGATGCCATGACCGCCGACTGGGCCAAGCTGCCCTACGATGTGCTGGCCCGCATTTCCGGCCGCATCGTTGCCGAGGTCCCCGGCGCCAACCGCGTGTGCTACGACATTACGTCCAAGCCGCCCGCGACCATTGAGTGGGAATAGGAAAAAATTGGGAATAGAATTCCCAATTTAGTAGGAACAGCGTAATTAGGTACGCGAATGGGAAGGGGAGTCCCGCGGGACTCCCCTCTGTTTAGATCGAGAATTAGAACGGTAACGTCACGTATGCTTTATGCGTGCTTGCGTTTGCGATACGCGATTAAAGCGATGCCGACTGCTATCAGGGCTGCTGCACTGAAGCAAAGGGATGCCAGGAGTGCCATCTGGTTGTCACCGGTCCGGGGGATTGTTGAGTTGGTGGGAGCGGAGTCGGCATTCTTCTCCCACTGGGCGTACAGGGTAGTGTCCTGGTCTGCGTTCTTTTTGGCGTCGAAGGCCTGCTTGCCTTCCTTGTCGTAGGTCCAGCCCTTGAAGGTGTAGCCTTCAGCGGTGGGATCATCGATAAGGGTGATGGGCTTGCCCTTCTCGGTCTGCTTGGTCACACTGTCGCTGTGGCCGTTCATGTCGAAGGTGACATCGACCATTTCGATGATGGGAGTGGAGGGAGCTTCCCAGACAGCCGTGAAGGTGATGTTTTCTTTAGCGGTGTATTCGCCGATAAAGGGATCGGTGCCTTCGGAGCCCTTCATGATCCAGCCAACGAATGTGTAGTCGCCGTCAGTGCCTAGATTAGGGAGTTCGACGATCTCGCCCTTGTTCACGGTTTTGGCCTCAGGTGCGGTCCCGAATTCGGATTCGAAGGAAACGGTGACCTTTTCCTTTTTGGTCCATTTGGCGTAGACGGTCATGGTCGTAGCGGCGGTGCCGTTGAACGAGGTGGTGAGGCCCTCTTCGGTGAACCAGCCGCCAAAGTCATATTCCAGGTCGGTGGGCTGGGGCAGGGTGACGGACGTCCCCTTCTTGACCGTAATGGGGCCAATCTGGGTTCCGTGGCCTTTCATATCGAAGGTCACGGTGACGATTTCGTAGAGCGCTGCACTGATGAATCGGGTATCGGCTTTCGAGCCTTCAATGGAAGATGCTCCTTGTTGGCCGCCAGTAGAAATAGGTGAACCAAAATAGGCGGTTAATATTGACCCATCTCCCGTTGTCAACTCAAGGACAGATGGGGGAATTGTATCTTCGTCGTTATTCGTGATATGGGCCTCCAGGTGATCGCCCGAGCTAGTTTGTCTTATTTCAAGCGTAAGGTGCCTATCATTTGCTGGGACGCCGATATCCCCCGGCGCTGGGACTCTATTCCAAGTGGCAATGGGTCCTTCGTCTTCAGCCCAGGCGTAATTCTGGGTGCCGGAGAAGGTGAAGGCGCAAACGCCGACTATGGCTGCGAGCGTGAGGACGAAAACCGGCAGGCGCCTGGCCAAGGTATCTTTAACCTGTATCTTCACTGCATCCTCCAATTCAAGCGTGCGTTCCCTATTGCAACATTGCATTTCATGTTAACAGAGAATTATTTTCGGGCATGTCCCTTGCTCGGCTCGGGCTTGCTCTGGGCGGGGATGCTTCGTGGTCTTGATGGGGTGGGTGCCTAATTCGAAGGAGGCAGAATCTGGTTTGGTGGTGCTGAAAAGTAACAAATATGATTTACTAGAGGGGTAATTACATTCAAACGACGCATAGCCAACAAAGATTCGGTTATTCTTTACCGGATGGAAAAAACGTAGCAACACACTGTACGTCGTGTTGCGTTTTACGTTGGTTCAATTCGATGCGATTGGAGCAGACATGAGCTTCATGGATGCCGCATTCTCCAAATGGGGAGAGGTCGAAACTGCAGTTCTCTCCCAATCGCTTGCGAAAAGATTTGCGAGGGTGATGCTGGCGGCAGTGCTGGCAGCATCTTTTCTACCCGTTGCAGCTTTCGCTGGTGAGGGTGGGGCGGTAAGCGATCCCGTTGGCAATGCATTCAAAGGCCCTGATAAGATTCAGTACGGCGTTGCTGCACAATATACCAATATAACATCAAGGTCTGAATATAAATGGGATTATATTCGTGACAATGACGGTGGAGATGTCACAATCTCGTATCTTGATAATCTTTATCCTAATCGCAAGACCGTTTCTGTAATGGGAACTCAAGTCGGCCACGTGACCTTGGTGGTTTCGGGAGGTGATGTGGATGAGGAACGATTCGAAATCGAGATTACAAAGCGTAACGTAACTCTTAGGTCCACAAACGTCTCAAAAACCTATGACGGCAAACCTCTTGCCTGTCCCGTATCAGTTGATCCTGGTTTTGCTACGTTTGACGATGTTTATTGCATATCGACTAGTTCTCGGACCAATGTTGGCATAACGAATAATAATACGTTTGAGATAATATTTATTAAGGGTAGTCCCGACTCTTACAATATTACCAAGTTTGAAACAGGTATAGTGGAGATCACACCACGTCCGGTCACCCTGACCTCCGCGAGTGGTTCGAAGGAGTACGACGGCAAGCCCCTGACCAATCACAAGGTCACCGTTGGGGAGGCTGCCCGGGATACTGGTTGGGTCGATGGCCAAGGTGCCACCTATTCTTTCACCGGCTCGCAGAAGATCGTCGGCTCCTCTGAGAATGCATTCGAATGCATCCCCAACGAGGGAACCAATCTGGACAACTATCAGATCAACAAGACGTATGGAACCCTGACCGTTACCGACCGTAGCGAGAAGTACCAGATCACCCTCACTCCTAACTCCAAGTCCGTGACCTACGATGGCACCGAGAAGTCCGTATCCGGTTTCGAGACCCTGGAGTTCCAGATCAATGGTCAGACCTTCTACGTTTCCGGCGTTGAGGCTTCTGCAACGGGCACCGATGCGGGCGAGTACCCTGTAACGAAAAGCGGTCAGGCGGTCGTGACCGATGCCGAGGGCAACGATGTGACCGACCAGTTCATCGTGAACATCGACGATGCCAAGCTGACCATCGTCGGGGTCGACTCCGATAAGTCTGCATCCAATCTCCCTCACACCGGCGATAGCGCCGCCCTGTACCTGATGGGCATCTGCGCTGTTGTACTTACGGCTGGTGCTGGGGCGCTCTTCACGTTCAGAAAGCGCAACAACTATAAATAAGCACGGATACCATTGGTGCAGCTCCATTGAAATGAAGCGCTAAGATAATCAGCAAAGGGGCCTTCCCGTCTGGGAAGGCCCCAACTTTGTGCGCCGAGCATGGCATGTCAGAGAGCAAGCGTTTTGTTGAGGGGGTAAATTGTTTGCTAGCAGCCTCTGACCATGCTAAATCTGTCTACTATTCAAACAGAAAAACGAGCAGCTCAACATTTTTTCCTGCAGAAAAGAATACGGCAGTGTACGCAACGCGGCCGGCCCCTTCCCTTCCTGCCGAAATCCACACGCCTGCCATCCGCTTTTTCTATGCAAATATTCACAAACACGCAAAAAAGGAATACAAATACCTTATCGATTATTTGAACGAGAAAGGGACCACAATGGGTAGACTCGAAGGCAAAGTTGCTATCGTAACGGGCTCCACCAGCGGTATTGGCATCGGTATCGCAAAGGTATACGCAGCCGAGGGCGCAACGGTTGTTATTAGTGGTCGTCGTGCCGAAAAAGGCCAAGTTGTAGTTGATCAAATTGTTGAAGCAGGCGGCAAGGCAAGCTTCCACTATTTCGACATTACCGAACCAGCAAGCATCGAAGCGCTTATTGCAGACACTGTAGAGCAATACGGCAAGCTCGATATTTTGGTAAACAATGCAGCAAACGTTGCCCTCAAGGACGGTCGTGTTGACGAGCTCACCCTTGAAATGTGGGACGCTATTTTGGAAAGCGACCTGCGCGGCACCTTCTATGCAACGAAGTGCGCTATCCCCTACATGAAAGAAATTGGTGGCGGCGCAATCGTCAACATTGGCTCTATGGCATCATGTGCAGGCGACTTAGGTTCTACCGCTTATGCATGCGCCAAGGCGGGCGTAGACATCTTCACGCAATACGTTGCCTTGCAATACGGCAAAGACAACATCCGCTGCAATTGCATCCGTCCAGGCTTGATTGTTACGCCAGAAAACGAGGCGAAGGTTCCTCAGATGCTCAAAGATATCTTCTTGGGTAGCATCATGGTTAACCGCTACGGTTGCCCAGAAGACATTGCTCATGCAGCCGTATATTTTGCCTCCGATGAAAGTACCTACACCACAGGACAGATCATCAACGTTGACGGCGGCATGAATTCGCACGCTCCAACCGTTGCTCAGTTCCGCCAGATGAATTCCCGCACGTGGTAATTCGCACAGGCGAATAGACCAATACGAAAGCGCGAACGCGAGAATGCGGAAAGCGTGGACGCATGAACGCATGAACGTGCTAGAGTGTGAAAACGCGAAGGCGCGCATGACTGAACGTGCGAAAGCACACCACGCACGCATAAGATTTCTTGCAGATAGAATCTACATGGCCACCCTTTGCAGGTGGCCATGTTTTTTGTGCAGGCAATCTGTTGGCTAAGGCTTATAGGACAAAATGTGTGTCCACGTTGGGGGCATCGGCGCAGGTCGATGCCCCTTTTTCAGCCGTTTGAATTCCGTGCCCGCTTTTAACCGCTCGGACAGAATGCGTGTCCGGTTGCCTATCGTTCCCGCAGGTAGATAACCCTTTTCCGGAACCGTCAAAAATCCTTTCGGAAGAGGTGTCCATGAAGGCCGTCTATTGCCCCTACTGCGGCGGGCGGGTCTTCAGGCGCAGGACGGCCGAGTTCTGGGAGGTCTGGCCCATGCCCGAGTGCGTCGACGCGGTCCACAGGGTCGTCTTCGTCGACGGCATATACCTCGCCAGAGACCTCGTCGTCCTCATCGCGCGGTTGCGGAGGTGTGGCCGCAAACCATGGTCCAGCGCTGCCTTCGGCATGATTTCTCCTAGGTGAACAGGCACACGACTAGCAGGCCGAGGCTGAGGGCGGCTATCGAGCTGAGGGGCTGGCCGTCGACCTTATGCACGTTGAGACCCTGAGGGAGGCCGGGCAGCGGCGGGCTCCTTCTCGGCAGATACATCGATTGAAAGGCCCGATTCATTCTCGACAGGCACGATGCCGAACTCGTCCTCCAGCTGCAGAAGGAGGCCCAGGAGGTCTCGGGCGTTCTCTACCCTGAAGTCCAACAGGCAAGCGGAGAGATGTCGAGAGCTTCGGCGATGGCTTCCACCTGAGGCTGCTTGGGAGTCCTGAAATTCGTCTCATAGCGACGGATCGCGCCCTTGGAGACGCCGATTTTCTCGCCCAGCTCTCCCTGATAGAGCCCGCGAAGCTTACGGTAGTACCTGATTTTCTCGCCGGTAGTAAAGTGCGCTAAAACAAATTGGAGAGTGAGAAGCCCTTTCGGGATACTGCGTGTTTGCGTATTGCCGCAGTGCCGGTAAGGACTGCGAAGTCGCATAGATTGGCCCCCGCGGCTCTGCGGGACTAATGACCGCAGAGCCGCGGGGGCTTGTGTTCGAGGGTTTGTGAGCCGTTCTGTATTGCTGGCACCTTCTGGCGTGGTTCTATCCCTTGTAGACGATGCGGCCGTCGGAGATGGTGTAGATCACGCGCGTGTCGGAGATGGCCTTGGCATCGGCTTCGAGAATGTTGGTGTCCAGCACGACGAGATCGGCGAACTTGCCTACTTCAACGGTGCCGATAATATCGTCCATGAAGTTCTGGTAGGCGTCGTTCTTGGTGTAGGCCTCGAGCAGCTGATAGGCTGTGAGCCCCTGTTCGGGCCAGCGGGTCATGTCGGTGTCCTCTTCCTCGGGATAGGGCGAGTTGCGGGTAACGCCGACCTCGATCGCATCGAGCGGGGCAAATGGAATGACGGGGGCGTCTGAGGAGCCGCTGATGCAGATGCCTGCCTCGGCCAAGTGCTTTGTTGGGTACAACGCCATGGCGCGCTCGTCGCCGATATAGGCGCGCTCCAGGTCCATGAGATCATCGTGGTACATCATCAGGAATTGGAGATTCGCCACTACATCCAAATCGGCCATGCGCTGGATATCCTCATCGGTAATGGCGCATACGTGGGTGATCGTGTGCCGCGCGTCGCGCTTCCCATTGGTCGCCCGAGCCTCCTCGAAGGCATCAAGGGTGCCGTGAACGGCGCCGTCGCCCATGGCGTGCACGTGCACCTGAACGCCTTCTGCATCAAAGTCGTGTACAAGACGGGTAAAGTCTTCCTGAGACCAGATGGGTTCGCCGCACCAATGATCGCCGAGCCCCGTTGATTCCTGGTAGGGTTCCAGGAAGACGGCGGTGCCTCTTTCGGTCACTCCGTCGTAGAAAATCTTCACGGTATTCGAAGAAATCATGTCTGTGGCGGAGTCGTTGTAGGACTTGATGGCGGAAAGCACCTCGTCATAGGTGCGGCCTTCTTTCATAGTGGGGACGACGCGCATGCGCAGGGTCAAATTGCCCTCGTCCTCCAACTCGTGATACATGTCGATAATATCAAGACCGCCTTGGGTGATATTTGTAATGCCGGTTATGCCATAGGAGTTTGCTTCCTTCATGAATTTGCGCATGGCCTTTTTCAGATTATCGTTGGTCATGGTGTTGGGCATGATGGCGAACACAATTCCCTTGGCGGCATCGGAGACGCACCCCGAAGGCTCTCCCTTCTCATTGCGATAGAACAGGCCGCCTTCTGGGTCGGGGGTGTCGGCAGTTACGCCAGCCATTTCGAGGGCCTTGGAATTGACCCAAGCGGCGTGGTAGGAGACGTCGTGGATGAGAATGGGCTTATCGGGGCAGATGGCATCTAGATCTTCTTTCGAGGGCCCGGGATTCGAGCCGTCGGGAAGCTGGTAGGCATTGAGCATGAAAGGCGCTCCGATGTAGCCCTCCTCGTCGGGATGGGCCTCCACGAAGGCGCGGATTGCCTTGAGGTATTCCTCGTTGGTGGTAAGCCCCGTCAGGTCGATCTGGAAGAGGGCGTTGAACCAGTTGGCGGGGGCGTGGATGTGGCCGTCAATGAAGCCGGGGGAGACGAACTTGCCATCGAGGTCGATGACTTGAGTCTTGTCTCCTACGAAAGCATCGATGCCCGAATCGTCGCCCACGTACACGATCTTGTTGCCCGCGATAGCGACGGCTGATGCAACATCGCTTTCTGACACCATGGTCTGCACATGGCCGTTGCGGAGCACGATATCGGCAATGTTTTGATCGGCGGAACCGGGCGTGGCATTTGATCCAGGCTGCTCCCCGGATGCGCATCCCCAGAGTCCGCCCGAGAACGCGGCAGCCGCTAGGGCGCTCGATCCAATGACGAAACGACGGCGGCTGAGAGGTTGCTTCTGATGGGATGTGCTCATAAGACCCTCCTTAATTTGGTTGCAGCGCTGTCTCTTTTTTGCGCTGCAGTAATTCAACCTTAAGAGTCAGGGGGTCCTTTGTTAAGAAAAACAGAGAGGGATTTGAGATTAATCGGAGGATGATTTTCTATCCCCCTGTCCCTGAACAGCGAAAATGCAGGGAGACAAATCGGACGTTGGGGTAGTTTTAGCCTTGGGTGCTAAATCTTCTATAATGTTGCCGCTTGATGAAGGAGGAGTCGTGTCCCTCGCTTTTCTCTACAATGTGGCAAGTTGCATCGCCTATGCGTTAGTCAGTGCTGCCTATGGGAGTCTGCACTATGTCGAGCGCAGGCGGGGCTATCTCTTCGTCGCGCTCACCTTCCTTTTGTATACGATAGATATATGTTCTGTATTCATGTATGAGTTCGTTCCGGAATTCGCGATGCAATTCGAGGGCACGCGAAACGCCTATCCTATGCTCCGCTTTGCATTCAACATGGTGGTAATCCTCTTGTATCGGCTCGTGCTCGGCAGCTTGCTCTCGCGCAGCATCTCTCTCGTAGAGGGATTTTTTTGGGCAGTTTGCATGATGGTGGCTTTGGCAAGTGGCGCTTCGTCAGTCGAATCGGTTGCACTATGGCGCGAGTTTCTCTTTACCAGGTTGTTGGCGATCTGGGTAATAGGGTACGGCATCTGCTGCTTGGCGGCAGAGTTTCGACGTATGAGCCGATGGCGATGGGTTCTCTCGCTCTTACTTGTGCTCATATATGCCTTGGCGGAAGCGGCAACGTATTTGGCCTTTAGACAGGAGGGCGGCGCGCGCTCTGTCTCTCCTCGTAGGGTTCCCGTTGAGATTATGGCGCTTTGCTTCACCGTGGCTGCGTATGTCTTTCTTGCACATCATCGGCGGATACGTAATGTGCGGTTGGCGGAATCCCTTGTGCCCTGGATTGCTCGCGAATACGGGCTGACCAAGCGCGAGGAAGTACTGCTGTCGCTCCTTGAAAAGGGCGCATCGAACAAGGAGATTGCTGAGCAAGAATGCATTTCCGTCAACACGGTGAAAACCCACATATCGAATATTTACGCCAAGCTTGGTGTGAGTAGCCGAGACGAGCTTGCGCAAAAACTTAGAAAGGAACTGAGTGGCCGTAAAAGGGCCGGGCTCTGAGAGGCTGGGAGTCGGTGCGGCTATGCGGCCGCCCCCTACGGGATCAGCCGTCTACGGCCGTTCTTCATCCCTTCCAGAACAGCTGGGTGAGTTCTTGGCGGGTGGCGGTGCCGGTTTTCTTCAGAATGTTGTGCACATGGGCCTTCACAGTGCCCAGGGCCAGTTGCAGCGAACTGGCGATGTTCTGGTTGTCCTTGCCCTGCAGCACCTCTTTCAAGATGACGCGCTCGCGCGCGGTCAGGTGACAGTGCTCGCAGAAGGCGAGGAGCAGCTTGTCTACGTATTCTTGGGTGTCGGGCACGTCGGTGCTCGGCGGTTCCTTAGAACGGAGGCGCAAGGTGTTGACAGCGGCGCACAGGGCGAAGAAACCAGTTCAATATCAATCCGTTTAGGCGTTAGGACTAGTTAGGATTAGTTAGGATTAGCTAGGATTAGCCAGGGCAAGGTGTGCGGTGAGCTAATGTAATCTGAAAATAATCCTGGTTATTTCTTCTCAAAACTACGGGTGCGCCCCATGCTGTGTGGCGCAAGGGAGCGTCTCGCTCATTTCGGGGCGCTTCATGGGAGCGCGGTCCGCAAGGGGCGGTCCGGCCAACGAATTTTGAAGGAGATTTCAATGGTCAAAGATTACATCGACACCAACGACTTCACAAAAGAAGAGCTGCTCGGCATGGTAGATCTGGCCATCGCCATGAAGGGGCTCATCAAGGAGGGCGGCGAGTACCCGCACCTGCTGAAGGACAAGACCCTCGGCATGATTTTCCAGCAGGTGTCCACCCGTACCCGCATCTCCTTCGAGACGGCCATGACCGACCTCGGCGGTCACGCCGAGTTCTTCGGCCCCGGCTCCATCCAGCTGGGTGGCCATGAGTCCATCGAGGACTCCGGCCGCGTTATGGGAAGCCTCGTCGACATCCTCATGGCCCGCGTCGATCGTCATAAGGATGTAGTGAGCTTGGCGAAGTACTCCGCGGCCCCCGTCATCAACGGCATGAGCGAGTACAACCATCCCACCCAGGAGCTCGGCGACCTCATGACCATGATCGAGAACCTCCCCGAGGGCAAGAAGATCGAGGACTGCAAGTTTGCCTGGATCGGCGATGCCACCCAGACCTGCGCGTCGCTCATGTTCATCTGCACTAAGATGGGCATGGACTTCGTGCAGTTCGGACCGAAGGGACATCAGATTCCCGACGGCTGCCTGCATATAGGCACCGATGAGGAGCGCGCCGAGTTCGGCAAGCATCTCATGGCTATCGGCGAGGAGAACTGCAAGGTCTCCGGCGGCACCATCACCATTTCCGACGACATCTCCTGCATCGAGGGCGCCGACTTCGTGTACACCGATGTGTGGTACGGCCTCTACGACAGTGAAGTCTCCAGCTCCAGCTACATGGATGTGTTCTATCCGAAGTACCAGGTGACCAGGGATATGATGAACGTTGCCGGTCCGAACAGCATGTTCATGCACTGCCTGCCCGCCAACCGTGGCGAGGAAGTCGTCGACGAGGTCATGGACGATCCCGAGTGCTCCCTGTGCTGGGTCGAGGCCGAGAACCGCAAGCACTCCATTCGCGCCATCCTGGCCACCCTGTGCCCCCAGAGCGAGCCCGACGAGGAGAAGGCTGCGGCATACCGCGCCACCATCAATGAGCGCATGGCGGCCCTCGGTAAGCACGGTCTGTAAGACGTACCAGGTCGGGCGAGCTACGGCTCGCCCGCCTTCGCAGGAGATGGGCGACCTCATGGCCATCGGCGAGGAGAACTGCAAAGTCTCCGACGACAACCGAGTGCATCAAGGGCGCCGACTTCATCTACACCGACGTGTGGTATGGCCTGTACGATGCTTTCTGATGGGCAGCAGCAGATGCTTGTCTCTTGCCGCCCATCATCTGCGCCACTGCGCGTAAGCACTGGCGCCCTGTCTGAAAACGACTGAGCAAAGGATTAAATATGAGTGACGGAAAGAAAAAGCTTTCCTTCCTGACGGTCATTTCGACCATCATCTGCGTCGTCTTCGTTTGCGAGGCCGCCGCTCCTGCTGCTGCCATTGGCAACCAGCAGTTCTTCTGGTGGATCTTCCTGATCCTGACCTTCCTGCTCCCTTACGGCATGGTCGTCGCCGAGCTCGGCACCACCTATGACGGCGAGGGCGGCATTTACGACTGGGTACGCGATGGCCTGGGCGACAAGTGGGGCGCCCGCATTTCGTACTACTACTGGGTCAACTACCCGCTGTGGATCGCCTCGCTGGCGACCATGTTCCCCGACATCCTGGGCATGGTCTTTGGCGTCGAGTTCAACCTGATCGCCAAGATGGGCATCGAGCTCGCCTTCGTGTGGATCGTCTACCTCATGGGCCGCTCCAAGGCGGCCGACTCCGAGTGGGTCCTCAACGGTGGCGCCCTGATCAAGGTCGCCGTTGCCGTTATCGTCGGCGCCCTGGGCATCTGGTATGCCATGGAGAACGGTTTCGCGAACGACATGTCCGCCGCCACCTTCCTGCCCGAGCTCACCAACACCAACGCCCTGGGCTACCTGTCCATCATCATCTTCAACTTCACGGGCTTCGAGGTCATCTGCACCTTCGCCAAGGACATGGAGAACCCGACCCACGACATTCCGAAGTCCATCATCCTGGGCGGCCTGACCATTGGCGCCATCTACCTGTTCGCTGGCTTCGGCATCGGCGCCGCCATCCCGGCCGACTCCATCGACCCCGACTACGGCATGATCGTCGCAGTCCAGACCATGGTGGGCGATTCCGTGCTCTTCAAGGTCATCTGCATCGCCTTCCTGATCACCCTGTTCGCCAACATGGCCGCCTGGTCCTTCGGCGTCAACTCCGTCGCCCGCTACGCCGCCGAGCACGGCAACATGCCCAAGGTCTTCGCCTCGATGGTCTCCGAGGACGACATGCCCAACGGCGCCAACCTGGTCAACGCCGTCGTCGCCTCCCTGGTCCTCTGCCTGCAGCTCGTTCCCGTCGACGCCATCTCCAACGGCGTCTTCTGGATGCTCTTCGGCACCTCCGTCGTCTTCCTGCTGCTCACCTACATCCCGATGTTCCCGGCGTTCCTCAACCTCCGCAAGAACGACCCCAACCGCGAGCGCATCTTCACGTTCCCGTTCAAGGGCGCAATGATGAAGGTCATGCTGGCCATCCCCTGCATCGAGCTGATCCTGGCCATCGTCGCGACGCTGGCGCCGTTCTCCGCCGCCGAGGTCGGCGAGAAGGTCCCGATGATCATCATCTTCATCGTGCTCATGCTCATCGGCGAGGTCGTCCGCGTCGTCAGCGCCAGGGGCCGCGAGACCGAGTACAAGGGCCTCACCCCCGAGCTGGCCGCCCAGCGCCTCGCCGAGGAGGCCGAGGAGAACTAGGGCTCCCGGTTCCGGGGCCCCGGCCCCGGGCACCCCGGCCTCCCCGGGGGCGCGCCCGGGCGACGGGTCCGCCAACCATCCCCCGGGGCGGGTGCAGGCGATAGCTCCGGCAGCCGCCGACCGCCCCGACCCCTCTCCCGTATCCCTCGTGCGTCCCGTCTCCGCGCACCTGGCTACGTCGTCGCCCGCCGGTGCGACCCCGTGAAAACCGGCCCCGGGCGCCCCGACCTCTGCCGGGGGGACGGGCGCCCGCCATCTCTTGGTCCTAGGCCGCGGGCAGCCCGCCCGCGGCAGACGATCGTTCGGTTTGGAGGAAATCTTATGCGTACGATCACCGAGTCCGAGTCCACCCCGAGGGCCGACGGCTTCTTCATGCCCGCCGAGTTCGCCCCCCAGGACCGCGTGTGGATAGGCTGGCCCCACCGCACCGACACCTGGGCCCACGGCGCCAAGCCCGCCCAGAAGCAGTATGCCGCCATCGCCCGCGCCATCTCCGAGTTCACCCCGGTCTACATGTGCGCCAACCAGGTCGACTACGCCAACTGCAAGGCCGTCTTCGAGAACGACGAGAACGTCACCGTCGTCGAGATGACCACCGACGACGCCTGGTTCCGCGACACCGGCGCCACCTACGTCATCAACGGCAAGGGCGAGAAGCGCGCCAACCACTGGCACTTCAACGGCTACGGCGGCCTCATCGACGGCCTCTACTTCCCGTGGGACAAGGACGAGCAGATCGCCCTCAAGATGGCCGAGCTCTCCGGCTGCCGCCGCTACCGTCCCGACGACATGATCCTCGAGGGCGGCTCCATCACCGTCGACGGCGAGGGCACCCTCGTCGTCACCGACCAGTGCCTCCTGTCCCCCGGCCGCACCTGCTCCGCGGTGCTCGAGGAGGAGGAGGACCCCGAGTCCCTCTGGCCCAAGTACCGCAAGAAGTTCGAGCCCTGGAGCGAGGAGCTTCGCGGGTACATGACCGAGCACCTCAAGGACTACCTCGGCGTCGAGAAGGTCATCTGGGTCAAGGAGGGCATCGACCCCGAGGAGACCAACGGCCACATCGACGACGTCGCCACCTTCATCGCCCCGGGCGTCATGGTCTGCATCTGGACCGACGACCCCGAGTACCCGTTCTACGAGCAGTGCCACGCCGCCTACGAGACCCTCTCCAACGCGGTTGACGCCAAGGGCCGCAAGCTGAAGGTCTACAAGCTCTGCATGCCCGTGAAGCCGCTGTACATGGACCAGGCCTCCTGCGACACCATCGACGCCGACGAGAACGCCGAGCCGCGCGTCCCCGACGAGCCGCTGATCGCCTCCTACATGAACTACCTCGTGACCAACCACGGCGTCATCGTCCCGCAGTACGGCGACGAGAACGACCAGCTGGCCGTCGACACGCTCCAGGAGATCTACGACGAGGTCTGGGGCGAGGGCGTCTACAAGTGCGTGGGCGTCAAGTCCGACCAGGTCGTCTACGGCGGCGGCAACATCCACTGCATCACGCAGCAGGAGCCGTCCGCCTAATAGCCCGGCTTGCCGGGGCGCGGCGCCCCTCCTTCACGGGAGTCCGCCGCACCCCGGAGGCCCGGCCGGCCAGGCGAACGGGGCCGACTGGCCGGCCGGCGGGGCTTTCCCCGGGCGCTCCGCTGCCTCCACACCGGAGCGCCCCTCCCCTTCGATTGGATACCCGCCTGGCCTGGGACCTGTTGCGGGTTAGGCCAATTGTTCGCTTGGATATCCCAGGTCAGGCGCGTATCCAATTGCCGAAAGTTCCCGGTCGTATACGCGGCCGTCTTGATCGGAGTATCTATGTACCAGCGTATTTAATTACTGCGCTGGAATAGAACACATGTTTGATAAAATGATTTAGCATCAGACAGCGGGCACGGTTTCAATCGAATCCGTGCCCGCTGCTGTATGTGTGAGCAGTGTGAATAGGGGACGTAGCCCTGTTCACACCTGGGCCCATGTCGGCACCGGTCAATGCCCACGATGCTTTTGCTTGCGCTTCAGCTTCCGCTGCTCGAAGCGCGCCTCCGCCTCATCCGCGCGACGCTGACTTCTTGCTTGAGCCGACTCCCGCTTCATCGCTTCCCGCTGTGCCGCGAGCGCCTGTTGTGCCTTGGTGCTCACCGCGGGCCGTTTAAGGGCTTTCGCTGCCTCGCGAGCGCGCCGCTTGGGGTTCTTCGCGGGCTTGCTTGTCTCAGTGGCCTTGTCGCCGAAGAACGAGAGCTTCTCCCATTTGCCGACAACGAATCGCAGGATCTCCTCATCGGACGGCTCCGCGCCGAAGACGATGCGGGCGACGCCGTATCTGCCGTCCTCGACATGCTCCGCCAGCCCGACCCAGAATTGGCCGTCATGATATACGGTCAGGGTGGACGACACACTGATCTGCATGGTTGGTTCCTCCTTTATGTAGATGACCATGCAGAGAAGGGACAACCAAGGAGGCAGGTCACTGATGCGGACCCCCGCACGCCCACGACTACCCGACGGGGACTGTGTTTTTATCTCTGGTAGTTGGATTGTAGCACGCGCAGACGCGCCCTTCATCGCTGGCGACATGACATGGTTGGGGCTTACCACCCGACGCGCCCTTGCGCATATCGTCTTCTCATTTTCGAAACTTTAAAAGACCTTGAGTTTCGAAACCGCGAAGGAGAGTTTAAGCAAGAGACGACGTTAGCTCTGAGTCGACGCTCGAGAAGGGGCTCTCGTCGCTTCTGTCCATCAGGGATGCAGTCACGAAGGTCCTCATCGCCCGCGCGGGAGTTCGAACGCGCGCAAATCGATACGGACGCAAGCGAAGCCCCAGTCAGCTCCATGACTTATGGGAAAGCCGCCCTCTGCAGGCTTCTTACCCTTGTTGTGGCGGTTGTTGTTTACGGTGTTGTTTGCGTTCGCATTGGCAGAGGAGCTGTCGCCGTTGCCCCTCCGTTTTCGTCAGTACCGGGCTGGGTGGCTGCCCTTCAGTCTGCATGCAAGGTGAGATCGGGCCCAGCGCCGTCTTTTTATAAGCGCTTTGGCGAAAACGTCCTGCTTATCAGAAGGATTTAAGTCCCAATTAAACAAGGAGCGGAAAGAGAGCCATATGCGATAGCAATGATTTCGCTATTGCATCTTCTGCTTGCATTTGCCTTAAGAAACCCTATATTAAAATGAGGCGCAATCGTATCCTTTTACCAAATCTGAGCAAGCGCATATATGCCCCAGCTCAGATTCAAAAGACTTTGAAAGCGAGATGCCATGAGCAAATGCTCATGTACGGTAAGGAAGCAAGCAACCGAAAACAAGAGATAGACCGCCAGCACTACACTATTCCGAACCAAAGACCAAAAGATAAGCATTGTGGGAAAATCTAAACTTTTGGATTTTCCCACAATGCCGACTACGGCGGAATCCCTCCCACTCCTTATATATTTCTTTCTGTATACATTGAATTTGTATTTAGTAAAATGCAGACAACACCACGGATCGGCTTTTGGCTGGACAATTCCAACCAAACACCGCAGCAGACAGTAGAAACCATTCTGAACGTTAGGAAGCCGGTATGATTGTTACATATAAGGGGAAGAAAAATTTCTTTTAGATACTTGTTTTCCTAAAACTGATGTGATATAATAATTCAAGTCCAGAAAAGGAGTAAAAAATATGCGGCAAGGTATTCTTAAATAAAACTATAATCAAATAGTGGGAACAAAGGATTATGATAGTCCCTTTTGTAGGGGCTTAGTTTTTTGTACCCAATTTAAGAATACTTTTGCCTTATCAATTTTGACATATCCCCAAAAACAGCACTCACAAACAGGTGTATGCTGTATACGTGTATGTCCGCAATTATCATCCCCAGTGGTAAAAGTATTTTACTGCTGGGGATTTTTATGCCCTTCGGGGCAGTAAAGGGAGGACAATCACATGAAAATAATCAATATCGGGATTCTTGCCCATGTAGACGCTGGAAAGACAACCTTGACGGAGAGCCTGCTATATGCCAGCGGAGCCATTTCAGAACCGGGGAGCGTCGAAAAAGGGACAACGAGGACGGACACCATGCTTTTGGAGCGGCAGCGTGGGATTACCATTCAAGCGGCAGTCACTTCCTTCCAGTGGAACAGATGTAAAGTCAACATTGTGGATACGCCCGGCCACATGGATTTTTTGGCGGAGGTGTACCGCTCTTTGGCTGTTTTAGATGGGGCCATCTTGGTGATCTCCGCTAAAGATGGTGTGCAGGCCCAGACCCGTATTCTGTTCCATGCCCTGCGGAAAATGGACATTCCCACCGTTATCTTTATCAACAAGATCGACCAGACTGGCGTTGATTTGCAAGGCGTGTATCAGTCTGTTCGGGATAAGCTCTCCGCCGATATTATCATCAAGCAGACGGTGTCGCTGTCCCCGGAAATAGTCCTGGAGGAAAATACCGACATAGAAGCATGGGATGCGGTCATTGAAAATAACGATGAATTATTGGAAAAGTATATCGCAGGAGAACCAATCAGCCGGGAAGAACTTGCGCAGGAGGAACAGCGGCGGGTTCAAGACGCCTCCCTGTTCCCGGTCTATCATGGCAGCGCCAAAAAGGGCCTTGGCATTCAACCGTTGATGGATGCGGTGACAGGGCTGTTCCAACCAATTGGGGAACAGGGGAGCGCCGCCCTATGCGGCAGCGTTTTCAAGGTGGAGTATACAGATTGTGACCAGCGGCTCATCTATCTGCGGCTATACAGCGGAACGCTGCGCCTGCGGGATACGGTGGCCCTGGCCGGGAGAGAAAAGCTGAAAATCACAGAGATGCGTATTCCATCCAAAGGGGAGATTGTTCGTACAGACACCGCCCACAAGGGCGAAATTGTCATTCTTCCCAGCGACAGCGTGAGATTAAACGACGTATTGGGGGACAACACCCGACTTCCTCGTGAAAGGTGGCGCGATGCCCCCCTCCCCATGCTGCGGACGACGATTGCGCCGAAAACGGCAACGCAAAGAGAACGGCTGCTGGACGCTCTTACGCAAATTGCGGATACTGACCCGCTTTTGCGCTACGAGGTGGATTCCATCACCCATGAGATCATTCTTTCTTTTTTGGGCCGGGTGCAGTTGGAGGTCGTTTCCGCTTTGCTGTCGGAAAAATACAAGATTGAAACAGTGGTAAAGGAACCCACCATCATTTATATGGAGCGGCCGCTCAAAGCAGCCAGCCACACCATCCATATCGAGGTGCCGCCCAACCCGTTTTGGGCATCTATCGGACTGTCTGTTACACCACTCCCGCTTGGCTCCGGCGTACAATACGAGAGCCGGGTTTCGCTGGGATACTTGAACCAGAGTTTTCAAAACGCTGTCAGGGATGGTATCCGTTACGGGCTGGAGCAGGGCTTGTTCGGCTGGAACGTAACGGACTGTAAGATTTGCTTTGAATACGGGCTTTATTACAGTCCGGTCAGCACGCCGGCGGACTTCCGCTCATTGGCCCCGATTGTATTGGAACAGGCATTGAAGGAATCAGGGACGCAACTGCTGGAACCTTATCTCTCCTTCACCCTCTATGCGCCCCGGGAATATCTTTCCAGGGCTTATCATGATGCACCGAAATACTGTGCCACCATCGAAACGGTCCAGGTAAAAAAGGATGAAGTTGTCTTTACGGGCGAGATTCCCGCCCGCTGTATACAGGCATACCGTACTGATCTGGCCTTTTACACCAACGGGCAGAGCGTATGCCTGACGGAACTGAAAGGGTATCAGGCCGCTGTCGGCGAGCCGGTCATCCAGCCCCGCCGTCCAAACAGCCGCCTGGACAAGGTGCGCCATATGTTTCAGAAGGTAATGTAAAGATACATAATCGTCAAGACGGCAACAATCAGAAGTTATGGAGGGTAACAATGGAACGCCGTTTCTGAAAGGAGCGAGAGAAGCGCCGTCTTGCCCGTTCCCCTTGCTCCCGTAATAATAGTCGACAGGTTGGGATCTCCCGGGCCGTTGATAAAGCCACGGTTGATGTCGCGCAGGATATGCTCGCGACCCGCTAGAAAGGGAGGGACGCTTCCAAATGTTGGGGTAAAGGGGTTCTTGCTGTACTCCATGGTAGCTCCTTTGCAAGTTTTGCTAATTTTTGCAAGTTTTGCTAACTTTTGCAAGTTTTGCTAACGACAGACCAAAGGGCATCGAAGCAGTGGCGCTGACATGTTTTACGCAGAAAAATAAGCAGAAATCAATTTATCTGCGTTAAAAAATAGTTGAGAAGAAAAAACGACGAGTCCCGGGCGCAATGCCGTTGCGTTCCGGGCCTCGTCGCTTTGCGAAGTGTCTAACGATCTCGTTGCCGTCGTCCTAGTCAAACAAACTCGGCATGTCGTTTTCCTTCATGAGGGCACCGGCAGAGGGGAGACTCTGCGCGGTGAACTTCTCGGCCGAGACGCCAGCGCCAAGGATTTCCTCGGTCGTGCCGACGGTGGTGACCGAGCGACCCTTCTTGGCGGTAAAGGCCTGGACGCCCTGCGTGTTGGTGGTCGTCTTGGTCTTGAGCAGCGACGTGTTGAAGTTCATCAGGCGGTAGTCGCTCGAGACCAGCGCGATGTCGCGGTCTTCCTTGAGTACCTGAGCATACAGCAGTTTGCTGCCGCCGTAGATGGCGTTCTTGAGGCGCTTGCGGTTGGTCTTGGTAACGTATCCGGCAAGTGCGACACGCACCACGCGGCCGTTCTCAAAGACAAACAGCACGTCGGCCTTGTAGTCCTCGGGGTCGATGACCCAGATGACACTCTCGTCGGGTTCCATCTCGAGGTCGGTGGGCAAGTACGAGCCCAGCTGGGCCGACTTGGTGTCCTCAAACGCCGCAACCTTGCACTTGTATACCTGGCTCTTGTTGGTAAAGACCAGCAGCTCGTGGGTGTTGGAGGACGGGAACTCGATAAAGGGCTTATCGCCGTCCTTGTACTTGAGCGTCGCAGCCTTCTTGAGTACGCGGTCCGTCATCTTCTTAAGGTAGCCATCGCGCGAGAGCATGATGGTAACCGGGTACTCCTCGATCTCGGGCTCCAGGCTTACCTCGACAACCTCATGGGGCTCGATCCTGCCCGTGCGGCGCGGCATCACGTACTTCTTGTTGACCGCGGCCAGCTCGTCGCTGATGACCTTCTTGATGTTCTCTTCGCTCGAAAGGATCTCCTCAAGCTCGGCAATCTCACCCTCGAGCTTAGCGATGTCCTTGGTGCGGTTGAGGATGTACTCCTCGTTGATGTTGCGGAGCTTAAGCTCGGCAACAAACTCGGCCTGGGTCTCGTCGATGCCGAAACCCTTCATAAGGTTGGGCACGACCTCGGCCTCGAGCTTGGTGCCACGGATGATGGCGATGGCCTTGTCGATGTCGAGCAGAATCGCCTCAAGACCGTGCAGCAGGTGCAGGCGCTCGGACTTTTTGCCCAAGTCAAAGTTAATGCGGCGACGCGTGGACTCAATACGCCACTTGACCCACTCGTGCAGGATCTGGCGTACGCCCATAACGCGGGGATAGCCGTCGACCAGCACGTTAAAGTTGCATGAGAACGAATCCTGCAGCGTAGTCGAGCGATAAAGCTTCGCCATGAGCTTGTCGGGGTCGACACCGCGCTTAAGATCGATGGCGATACGCAGACCCGAGAGGTCAGTCTCGTCACGGATGTCAGCGATCTCCTTGACCTTGCCCTCTTTGGAGAGCTTGACGATGCGATCGATGATGACATCGGTCTTGGTGGTGTAGGGGATCTCGTAGACCTCGATGATGCGCTCTTCGGAAATCCAGCGCCAGCGGGAGCGGATCTGGAAGCTGCCAAGGCCGGTCTCGATAATCTTTTCCATCTCCTCGCGGCGGTAGATAATCTCACCGCCGGTCGAGAAGTCGGGCATGGGCATGTACTCGAGCAGATCGCAGTTGGGATCCTGCAGGTAGTGCATGGTGGCGGTGCAGACCTCGTTGAGGTTGAAGCCGCAGATGTCGGACGCCATGGCGACGCCGATGCCCTTGTTGGCCGAGACAAGGATGTTGGGGAATGTGGTAGGCAGCAGGCGCGGCTCCTTCATGGCGCCGTCGTAGCTGTCGACAAAGTCGACCGGGTCCTTGTCGATGTCCTTGAAGATCTCGGCACTGATGGGGGCGAGCTTGGCCTCGGTGTAACGCGAGGCAGCGTAGCTCAGGTCGCCCGAATAGTACTTGCCAAAGTTGCCCTTCGACTCCACGAAGGGGGCGAGTAGTGCCTCGTTGCCGGTGGCCAGGCGCACCATCGTCTCGTAGATCGCGGCGTCGCCGTGCGGGTTGAGCTTCATGGTTTGGCCCACGATGTTAGCGCTCTTCTGGCGCTCACCTTTGAGCAAGCCCATCTTGTACATGGTGTAGAGCAGCTTGCGGTGCGAGGGCTTAAAACCGTCGATCTCGGGGAACGCACGCGAGACGTTGACGCTCATGGCGTAGGGCATGTAGTTGACCTCGAGCGTCTGCGTGATCGGCTGATTGGTGACCTCGGAGTGCAGGCCGATGACGTTCTCGGCGTTGACCTGCTTTTTCTTTGGCTGGTTCTTTGTCTTCTTCTTTGCCACGATTTCCTCTTGAACTTCTTATGGGCCGTCGTTATCGATTTGCTGCTACTGCAGGTCCAGCTGGTCCAGGTATTCCTTGCCGTGCTCCGAGATATGGCGCTTGCGGCCCGCCTCGTCGCTGCCCAGCAGAAGGTTGAACATGGTCTCCATCTTGGTGACGTCTTCGGACTCCACCTTAATCAGACGACGCGTCTCGGGGTTCATGGTGGTGAGCCACATCATGTCCGGGTCGTTCTCACCAAGACCCTTGGAGCGGTTGATGGAGCACTTCTGGTCGCCGATCTCCTTAAGAATGCCGTTCTTCTCGAGCTCGGTGTAGGCAAAGTAGGTCTTTTCTTTGCAGTTGATCTCGTAGAGCGGCGACTCGGCGATATACACGTAGCCTTCGTCGATAAGCGTGGGCACCAGGCGATAGAGCATGGTGAGCACGAGCGTACGGATGTGATAACCGTCGACGTCGGCGTCCGTACAGATGATGACCTTGTTCCAGTTGAGGTTGTCCAGGTCGAAGGCGCCGAGGTTCTTGATGCGCTTGTCTTTGATCTCCACGCCGCAGCCCAGCACGCGCATGAGGTCCATGATGATGTCGGACTTAAAGATGCGCGGATAGTCCTCCTTTAGGCAGTTGAGGATCTTGCCGCGGACGGGCATAACGCCCTGGAACTCGGCATCGCGCGAGGTGCGAATGGCGCCTGCTGCCGAGTCGCCCTCTACGATGTAGATCTCGCGGCGGCTCTTGTCCTTGGAGCGGCAGTCGATGAATTTCTGCACGCGGTTGGCCATGTCGGTCTTCTGCTGCAGGTTGGTCTTGATGCTCTGGCGCGTCTTCTCGGCATTCTCGCGCGAGCGCTTGTTGATGAGCACCTGCTCCATGATCTTGTTGGCGGCATCTTTGTTCTCGATCAAGTAGGTCGAGAGGCGCTCCTTAAAGAATGCCGTCATGGCCTGCTGGATAAAGCGGTTGTTGATGGCCTTCTTAGTCTGGTTTTCGTAGGACGTTTGGGTGGAGAAGCAGTTGGTCACCAGCACCAGGCAGTCCTGGACGTCCTGCCACTTAATGCCGCTCTCGTTTTTGTTGTATTTGCCCTGTTGCTTAATGTAGGCATCGATGGCGCTGGTGAGGGCACTGCGGGCCGCCTTTTCGGGTGAGCCACCGTTCTCGAGCCAGGAGGAGTTGTGGTAGTACTCCTGCATCGTGAAAGTGCGCGAGAAGCACATGCAAGCAGTGATTTTTACGTTGTAATCGGGTAGATCCTCGCGATCGCGACCGCGACGGTCGGCCTCGATAAAGAAGGGCTCGGTAAGGTAGTCGGTACCGACCTTCTCGAGCACGTAGTCCTCGATGCCCTTGGGATAGCAGAAGTCCTCTTCGGAAAACTCGCCGTCGTCGCCCTCGATGCGCAGCCGGAAGGTCACGTTGGCGTTGACCACGGCCTGGCGGCGCATGGTCTCGCGATACCAATCGTGGGGGATGCTGATGGAGGTAAAGACCTCAAGATCGGGGCGCCACTTGATGGTGGTGCCGGTGCGGTTCTCGTCGCTGGGCTCAACCTCGAGTGCTTTCTTTTTGGCGCCGACGACCTTGCCCTTCTTAAAGTGCAGGGAGTACTTGTTACCGTCGCGCCAAACCGTGACGTCCATGTATTCGGAGGCGTACTGGGTTGCGCACGAGCCCAGGCCGTTGGTGCCGAGCGAGAAGTCGTAGTCGCCGCCCTGGTTGTTGTTGTACTTACCGCCGGCGTAAAGCTCGCAAAAGACGAGTTCCCAGTTAAAGCGCTTCTCGGAGGGGTTCCAGTCAAGCGGGCAGCCGCGGCCGTTGTCCTCTACCTGAATGGAGCCATCGCGAAAGGTGGTAAGGGTGATGAGCTTGCCGTAGCCCTGGCGCGCCTCGTCAACGGCGTTGGACAGGATCTCGAAGGCGGCATGCGCGCAGCCGTCGAGCCCGTCCGAGCCAAAGATGACGGCGGGGCGCAGGCGTACGCGCTCCTCGTCCTTGAGCTGACGAATACTGTCGTTACCATAGTTTGCGGTGTTTTTTGCCATGCTCGCTCTCTCGATGCTCCTTTGCTGCGTTTTAGTCATATAGATAGTCAAGGTAGCATAGCCCAGCCCTTGGGCGATTCCAACCAACACGAAATCCATCGAACAATCGTTCGGAGTTCGATAAGGTTTCGTTTACTCGCACAAAACCGAGTCGGTATTGTGCGAGCAAGTTTGAATAGCGAACCGAAGTTGTAATGTCCGCATAGCGATGACGAATGAGCCGAGTCGGCGTCTCTCACAAAAGTAACTAGGAGCTAGCGGGGCCTATCCGAATTGACCTCATTGGCGGTATCGGCTTCGAGCGCCGTGCGGCGGGCGCTGTAGGCGACGAGGCCGGCGCCTGCCGCGGCGAGTGCTGCAGCGGCTGCCGTAAGGGGAGCGCATGTATCGCCCGTGCCCGCAAGCGCGCCCGCTTTTCCGGGGCGCTTGCTATTGTTGTGGTCCTTGCCGCTGCTGGAGCTGCTTCCGCCGGAGCCGCCGCCCTTGTCAGTACCGCCGCCACTCGAGCCGCCACCGTCGTCCACCGTCATCGGTGCATCGTGAAGCCCCGTCGTATCCGCGCTGTCGCATACGCCGACCTGAACTTCTGAGCGTTCGCATGCCGCGTCGGGCACATGAAGCTCGTGCAGTACGGCACCCAGCGCCGAGTTTGCACCCGGCCGAATTTCCTCGAGCGTTACGGGATCGAGCGCCACCAGGTTATGCGCCTTCGCATACAGCGTTACGCGTTTGCCCACATCGTCGCTCCAGCTCTCGGGGATGGCAAAGCTCATGCGGAACTGTGCCGTGCAACCCGGTGCCAGCACGGCGTTGCCGTTGTCGGCTACCAGCGGGTGCGTTGCAAAACGTGCGCCCAGCGTCTCGAGCGCGTACTTCACGTGTGCCATGTCTTGGGCCGAAGCATCCTCGGCAAGCTCTGGATCGTAGATCGAAACCATGCGTGCGTTCAGTCCGAATCCGATGGATGCGCTGGAGAACGGCTGGCTGGAGCCCTCTCGGTACAGATCGATCGTGCCGGCGGTCAGCAAGGTGTTGCCGTCGTTTCGCACCGTGACCATGAAGGATTCGCCTGCTGCTCCGGGTACCACTGCGCCCGAGGTAGCGACTGCGCCCGTCGGAGTGGCACACGCCACCAAGGGCACTTCGATGCCGTGCAGCTCTGCCTCGCTCTTCTCCGCGCTCACAATGTGCGTGGCGAGTGCGGAGAGCATGCCTCCCGACGTCAAAAATGTCGTTATCTGATCGACGGGGTGGTCCAGCTCGCACATCACGAACGGCTCCGTGAACAGATCGCCTGCCAAGGTGCTGGCGAAGATGCGGAAGTGCTTGCCCATCACTGCTACCGGGTTGCCTTCTTCGTCGTAGGTTTGTCCCACCTTGCCATCGGTGTTCTCTACATAGAGCACGCACCTGCCGTTGTTGCTTACGCTAAACGATGCCGGGCCACAGCCTGCGGCACCCACGGGCTGCGTTGCAAATGCCGATGCGCCTCGCGTCCAAGTAATATGCTGCAGTTGCTCGTTGACGGTTGCCAAAAAGCCCGAATGTTGTGGCCATGGCACCGCATGAGGTACCGTGGCGTCTGGTGACATAACGTCCCAGCACGCAATGGACTGGCCGATCACGGCGTACGATGCGCAGCCGCAACCGTCTGCGGTCTCGTACGCAACGGACACCACCATTTTGCCGTTGATATTCTCGGGCTTGCCCAGCTCGATACTCGACGGTGCTTGCGGAAAGCGGAGGACCTGACGGAACGTGAGACTGTCGCCCAAATCATCCGACCACAAGGTAAAGCATTCCAGCGCAACCTCGGCCTCGCTGCCGAGCGCCTCTTCTGCGGTGGTTCCGCGGCGGTGGAGGTAGGCACCCGACAGGCGCCCGTCGACGAGCGTCTTGCCCACCGTGATACGCGGGCACTGCAGACAATGGTAGCCATCCTCCTGAAGGCGGCCGCGCGAGATGCTGCGCCACGACGTATACGACACCACGCGAACTTTGCTATTACTTATGCGCAGGCGCACGACGGACAGTATGCCGGCTGTGCTTGCCGTATCGAAAAGGGTGTTGTCACCGGCGGGGCGCTCGCCCGAGATCAGCAGCACGTAGGCGTCCTGGTTTCCTCTTCCGTCCGTATATTCCACCACGTCGAAGTCGTAATCGAATATGCCGTCGCGCTCCACGTCGCCCTCGCCAAACCCAAGGGGAAAGTCCACGGGAGTGGGAGCGGACCACGTGCCGTTTGCCTTTGTGTGCACCACCAGGCGCGAGCGGCCATTGTCGCCGTAGCGCACCGAGGCGATACGGAACAGACATTCTACGCCGGCAATCATTGCCAGCTTCATGTGAGCTTCGCTGAGCACGCCAGTAAACAGCACGTTGTCGCTCGAGGGTTTTATGCCGCCACGCTCGTCCTCCGATACGCCAGCAGAATTGGCGTTGGGGTCCGCAACGGCGTCCTTCGCCTGCCCGATATAGGTGTACTTATACATCGGCGCGGCGTTTTCTATCAGTGTATGGACGAAATGCTCGATCTGTCCCGTGTCGTCGCTTTCTGCATCCGCCTCGAGCTCAATGCGCGTGACCGCTTGATCCCAATCGCGCACGACAGGCGCGACGTTTACGGCGGTGGCCTTAACCTCGGCGCGTGCGAGCAGCTCGGCGTTGGTGACGATGGTGGCCGATGCGATAAATTGCGGCACGCCGCCTGCCTCGGCGTTGCCGGCCGTGCCGAAGCGGGCATCCAACGTGTAAGGCGTATCTCCACCCAATGCGAGCTCAGAGCGCTGGAGCACATACTGGTTGCCATTGTTCACCGACATATTCCACGAATCGAGGAGTGTGGGCCACGACCCCGACCAAGCCTTGGTGGTCCACTTGAACATTACGAACTGGAGTATCACATCGACATCGACGTCTGCACCTACGCGCAGTCGCGGAAGCTGGTGTCCATCTGCCTTCTCGTACCCAATGAACAGCGTGAGGGATGCGGCGCCGCGCACGGCAGACGAAGCGACGCCTGCAACGCCGGCGCCAAAGGTGACGGCAAGCCCGATCTGGATGGTGAACGAGCCCGAGGTGTTTGAATAGTCGAGCGAAATGTTTTTAAAAAACGCCGCGCCGCTGCCGTGCGTGTGGGCACCCACGGCGAGCGCCAGCTTCGCCAGCACCCAGGGGTTGACGTTTAGGAAAAACGGCACCGGTCCTAGGGTAAACTGCTCGGTCCAATTGAGGTCGGTTCTTACCTGGAAGAGGGCCTTAATATTGCCAAATGCGGGGTCGTTGTTGTCACCCCAGGTTTTGCCCACCCAGTCGTAGGCGAGCGATCCGTACAGCTGTGTGGCGATATTCATCGTAAAACGCGGCGTGCAGTGGTGACGAAGCAGCTTAGTGTTCCTTGGATCGGTGCCCGAACCGGCACTCATACTTTTGTACTGATTCCACTTCCCCTCCATCTCGTCGAGGTAGCGGTTTGCCTGCTTGGCGCCCGACTCGCGCGGTGACTTCTTCCAGTATTCCGGATCCGGATTGCCCGAATCGTTCATGTAGCCGACCGGTTTGTATCCTCCGCCAAACAGCACGTATCCGGCAAAAGAGAAATCGAACAAAATGGGGAACGAGGGCATCCAGCACGTGAACTTATTGCCGCCGATGCCGGGAAACGCCGCCGGGAAATCAAACGGAGTAATCTCTTGGTCCATGGTGGTGGGGACGATAGTGGTCGAGCCCGATTCTGCCTTTGCGGCCGGCGCGGTGACAACGGCCATGGGGGAGGAGAGTGTATAGGTCTTGCCCTGATAGTCGAGGACAAAGCGCAGCTTGCATCCTTCCTCCAGAAGGCCCGAAGCTGCATCGAGGAACGTGTCTTCGAGTGTGAACGTTGCCAGATTATCCGAACCCGATGCACTGGCCTTGACTTGGCCAATTTGCGTGACGGTTTCGGATGAGCTGCTCGTGGCGGGCATTACCTTGTTGATGCACAGCGTTGCCTGTCCACCCTGTGGCAGATGTGCCTGCACGGTAAAGGCGTGCGTGTCGGGTTGGTCGTTTCCGGCGTCGTCCTTCGGCAGTGCCATGAACGTGGCGTCGGCGTACTGGATGTCCCACTCGTCGAACGTAAGCTGGCGAAAGTACGGCTCACCGTCGGAAAGCGGACGTGTGGGCGCGGTAATGGCGGTGCCGCCCTGGATGCGCGTGAGGGGGATCTCGACATCACGGTAGCCCGCCATGCTGATGGAGATGCCACCGTTAAAGTCGTACGCGTCGAGAAGCGTTGCCTCGTCCACGTAGCCTTCCGAAAGCGGCGCGACCTCAAAGATGGCCGTGCCCTCGTCGTCGGTAGTGGCGGAGAGCTGCTTGCCCGCGGCATAACGCGACGCGAGCGTGACCTGGGCTCCCTTGATGGGCATATTCTTGTTGGCGACGTCGACCACGACCACACCAAACATGGTGCGCGAGAGAACGAGCACCTTGAAGGGGTCTTCTTCGTCGGCATAGGCCTCGGTGGGGGCGAATGGCAGTATGAAGGCGTTTGCGCTGCTCGGCACGCGAGGCAGCATGATGCCTGCCAGCGAGGATGCTCCGGCGATAAGTAGCGAACGACGATCAAGCATTTTGGGCTCCCATCCCGCAAATAACGGAGGAAATAATCCTATTTTGCGAGAAGGTGCCCCGTGGCGGTAGTGCCGTTCAAGGGTCAAAATGTCCAAATTGATCGAGCGAAGCGCCGGGTTCCGGAACGCGTTCGATGCGCTTGGCAGCCCGGTCGCTAACGCAACATATGCGCGACCAGCTCGGCGCGAGTTCCGATACCAAGCTTGGCATACACTCCTGATAGGCGGTTTTTAACAGTGCCCGGCGATACTTCCATGTGGCGTGCGATTTCGGCGTTGGTCCATCCGCGGCAGGCGAGCATGGCCATGGTGAACTCCGTGGTCGTTAAATCGTCGGCCACGTCCTCGCCCGAATCGGGGTTGTGGATGCGCCGCCAGCCGTAGCTAAATCGATACGTAATCTCGATGATGCGTGCGAAATCGTCAGGGTATTGCGCTTTTAGGCACGCCTCGATGAGCCCCTGTAAAAGGCCGTGGTGCTCGCCAATGAGCTCGATAAGGCCGTCGGGGCGCGCAATGTCCCAAGCGGCTCCGAAATGTGCCTTTGCGGCGTCGATGTCCTTGAGGCTCATGCATGCCATGGAAGCCGCCAGGTGCAGGAACAGTTCCGAGATGGGATAGCTTCCCTGTTTCATGATCAGGGCATTTTCCACCATGCCCAGGCTGCGGCCGTATTCGCCGCGCAGATACAAGGCGTGCGCCATCACGTAGCTGGCGAACAGGCGCAGGCCTTCGGGCAAATGCGCCGCAAGCGGATAAAACTCTTCGGCGGAATACGGGGAAGGCAAGTGCAGCAGGACGCTCGCGGCCGAGGTGAACAGGATGTGCATGGCGTGGACGGCAGGCGATTCCTCGTCGGCCGGCGTATCGAGGATGCCAGTAAGGCACCGGCGGGCATCGGCGATACGGTTGAGCGACAGACTGGCGTATCCGCAGATAAAGCATGCGGAATAGCGCAGTGCGGGGTCGGTGGCGTCAAGATAAGGGCGCGCCGTCTTGGCAGCGAGGGTGGCCTGTCCGCGAAAGTACAGCGCTTCTGCCGTGGCAATGGCGCGCGAATCGGGGTCGGAAATGCCTGCAACCGCAGCGTCAATCTGCCCCGGCACAAAGGCGGTGCACATCAACGGCATGGGAACGCATGGGTAGCCATCGCAGTCCATCTTCCATCTCCCAACAGCTGGCAACAATAGCAGCAATTGTACTCCTGTTACTCGGGACTGGAATTTGCGGGTATGGCATACGATTACGCAGAACGTATAAAGGAAGAGTCTATTGGCGATGCTGCCAAGGTGGCTACCGAAGCCTAGCTGAGCTCGACAGTAGGAAAAATTGCCACCCCTGCAAAAAGCTTTGTCGCAGCGATGGGAAACACATCTTGTTCTGCATATAATGAGGTCATATGACGGTGCGTTTGCATACGTGTGACGCATTCCCATCGAACCGAAAAGGAGGCCCGCAGGGTTGGCGACGAGGTCAGCTTCCTCGCTCAGGGCACCATCTATCCCGACATCCTGGAGTCCCAGGACGGCGTGAAGGCCCATCACAACGTGGTTGGCCTGCCCGAGGACCTGCAGTTTGAGCTTTGCGAGCCCGTCAGAATGCTGTACAAGGACGAGGTCCCCGGCATCTGCCGTGTGTGCTACGACCTCACGCCCAAGCCCGTCGGCACCGTTGAGTGGGAGTAAGCTTTTTGGGCTGCTTTGATCATAGTTCCATGAATGGGGAGGCCTCGCGCGATTGCGCGGGGCCTTCTTTTTCGAAAAGGGCTTCCGTCGTGGTGTCGCCACTGTCCATCGTGCCTGCCATCGCCTCTGGTGTTGCTCATGAGCAGGGCTGATTTGCGACGAGAACTAGCAGGGCTTGTTAGCGGCACGAGCGAAGCAGGTTGTTTCGCATTGAGCGCGCCGGGCAGAAGAAGGCCATAATGGAGTGCGCGCACAATTTGTTTTAGAGGAGGATGCCGCATGGCAAAAGACGAACAAACAAGCTGGATTGTTGAGATGCTCATGGCCAGTGTGTCGGTGGCGCCCGCGGCTCTTTTGGAAGAGGTTATGGCAGATGAGCGCTGCGTGGATTTTGGCCCCATCCACCATTTTATTGTGGGCGCGGTGCTGCTTGCGTGCTGGCGCAACGCCGAAGCATCTGGGGAGCGAGATGCGATGCTCAAAGACGATCTTGCCGATTTGATGTCTCGTTCGGATTGCGTGCCGGGGGCAACGTGTGCCCGTTGGGGCGTGTGCGGGGCAGCTGCGTCTGCGGGCATGGCATATGCAATCGTGCGCGGCAATGCGCCGCTGCGTAGTGAAGGCTGGCAGGAGGGGCAGCTTATGGTTTCTGAGCTACTCGCCGCCATCGCGCGCTCGGGAAGCCCGCGGTGCTGCAAGCGAGACGCGCGCGTGGCGATTCGTGAGGCCGTTTCGTTTTTTAACGCGCTCGGCGGACCGCAGCTTAAAGCATGGGAGAAGACGCCAGCCTGCGATAGCTATGCGGCCAATACAGTGTGCATGGGCGAAAAGTGCCCGTATCATCCGTCCTTTATCATCCAATAGGGAATCGGGTGCCCCAATAAGGGTTGGGCAGATGTGACAAAGGGACAGTCCCTTTGTCACATTATCGGCGGTATGCGCGGGATGGTGCGCCACGCGGCGTGCCGTCTCGTTCGTTTTTTGGTGCGGTTTGTTACATTCCTCACTGACGCCGGTAAAAAATGGGGATAGAGTAGGACAAACGCGTCGAATACGAACGGCGGGGGAGAGCGGGCAAGGTGCCTGCGCAGGAGAGGTTGCCGTCCATGCTGGAGCTCAAAGGAATTTGCAAAAGATACGTTACGCAGTCGTTTACGCAGGTGGCGCTCGACAGCGTAAGCCTGTCTTTTCGCGATAACGAGTTCGTGGCCATTCTGGGCCCCTCGGGTTCGGGTAAGACCACGATGCTCAACGTTATCGGCGGACTCGACCACTTTGACTCGGGTGACCTGCTGATCGACGGTATTTCGACCAAGGACTTCCACGATCGCGATTGGGATGCCTATCGCAACAACCGCATCGGCTTTGTGTTCCAAAGCTATAACCTCATTCCGCATCAGACCATTTTGGAAAACGTGGAGCTGGCGCTTGCGCTCACGGGCGTGGGGCACGCCGAGCGCCGCCAGCGTGCGCGCAAGGCGCTCGAGGCCGTTGGTCTGGGCGAGCACGTGAACAAGCGCCCGAGTCAGCTTTCGGGTGGACAGATGCAGCGCGTGGCCATCGCCCGCGCCCTGATTAATGATCCCGAGATTGTGCTGGCAGACGAGCCGACTGGCGCCTTGGATTCCACAACGTCCGTGCAGGTCATGGAATTGCTCAAGGACGTCGCGCGCGACCGTCTGGTTATCATGGTCACGCATAATCCCGATCTGGCGTACGAGTACGCCACGCGCATCGTCAACCTGGCGGACGGCAAGATTACCGACGATTCTGATCCTTTCGATGTCGCTGACGCCACGCGCCGCGAGGCCAAGCCTACGCGCAAAACCTCGATGAGCTTTGTGACGGCGCTGGGGCTTTCTGCCCGAAACCTTATGACCAAGAAGGGCCGTACGGCCATGACGGCCTTTGCGGGCTCGATTGGCATTATTGGCATCGCGGCGATTTTGGCGCTGTCCAATGGCGTAAACGGCTACATCAAAAAGGTCGAGGAGGATACGCTTTCGAGCTACCCGCTTACCATTTCCAAGCAGGATTACGACCTGTCGTCCATGATGGGCGAACAGGGGGCCACGGATGACGATACGTCCAAGAACGAGGGTTCGTCCGACGACGGCACCGACGGCAAGGCTCAGGGAACCAAAAAGATTCCCGTGGTCACGGCCGTAAAGGATATGTTCGCAAGTGTTAAGTCCAACGATATGACGAGCTTTAAGGCATGGCTTGACGGCGGCGGCGACGGTATCGACAAAGAGGTCAACGCCATCCAGTACGGTTACGGCGTGACGCCGGTTGTCTATCGTGCCGGCAAGGGCGATGAGAAGCCTGTCCGGCTGGTGCCCAACGCTATGACCGAGGCCATGAGCGGTGGTGCGAGCTCGGCGGCAACGGTGAGCATGGACTCCATGGGGACCTCGGTCTTTAACGAGATGATCGACGACCAGAGTTTGCTCGACAGCCAGTACGATGTCGTCGCCGGCCATTGGCCTACGTCTGCTCACGAAGCCGTAATGGTGCTTTCGAGCCGTGGAACGGTGGGCGACTATACGCTTTACAGCATCGGTGCGCTGGATATCGATGAGCTCAACGACCTGGTGAACAGTGCCATGGCCGCCGACGGTAAGATTGAGACGCCTGAGAGCGGCGCCGACTTTACTTACGACGATGCGCTGTCCACGACGTTTAAGGTGTTGTCGCCGGCCGATGCTTATCGCAAAAACGAAGAGACCGGCATGTGGACTGACATGTCCGGCGACGCCGACTTTATGACGGCCAAGGTTGCCGACGGTATTGACGTGCACATTGTGGGCGTGGTGCGACCTAACGAGACGGCCAATGCGAGCGCGTTGTCTCCGGGCATTGCCTATACGCATGCGTTGACTCGCCAGCTTATGGAGCGCGCCGCCGATTCGCAGATCGTGCAAGAGCAACTTGCCCACCCCGAGACGGATGTCTTTACGGGCAAAACCTTCGACGAACTGCAAGGCGAGGCCAGGCAAGGCGTGGATCTGGGCAGTATGTTCAGCGTGGACGAGGCGGCGCTCAAGAGCGCGTTCTCGTTCGATGCGTCTGCACTCTCGGGTTCTGCCGGTGGCATGGATCTTTCGGGCATCGATTTGTCGGGCCTGGATATTGATCTTTCGGGCGTTGGCAAAGACATCGACTTAAGCGACATTATGGCCAAAGCGCCGACCCCCGATTTTTCGGGCATCTTTGACGGTCTGGAGCTCACACCCGAGCAAATGCAACAGGTGGGAACGCTTGCCAACCAACTATTTGAGGGCTTTTTGCAGTCTGATCAGTTTAGGGCGCTGTCACCCGAAGATCTCAAAGACGCGTCAAAGCTTGCTGCCGCATTCTCGGCGTATCTCGAGAACGATGTTGTGGCGCAGCAGTGCCTGGCACAGCTCAAGGCGCTCGGCGGCGATGCCCTGGTCGAGCGCCTGCAACAGGCGATGACCGACTATGTCCAAAATCAGTTGGCTCCGTATCTGCAGCAGGCTATGGATCAGGTGATGAAGGCGATCAGCGAGCAGGTGGCAACGACCGTGTCGACCCAGCTTAAGGCCGGCGCGGCAGGGCTCATGGACCAGATGGTGACGCAGATGTCTTCGAGTTTTGCCAACCTGGCGAGCGCCATGCGCGTGGATGCGAGCGCCTTTGCTCGTGCCATCCACTTCAACATGGACGCCGAGGACCTGAGCTCGCTCATGATGAGCTATGCCAAGGCGTCGAAGCTCACCTACGACAACAATCTGACCACGTTGGGCTACGCGGATGAAGCGGACCCCATCTCGGTCAAGATTTTCCCGCGTGACTTTGAGGCCAAGGAGCGCGTACTCGACCATATCGATGCGTACAACAAGCAGGTCAAAGCCGCCGGCCACGACGAGCAGGCAATCTCGTACACCGACTACATGGGCATCATCATGGGCTCGGTGACTGATATCGTGAATACCATCAGCTTGGTGCTCATCGCGTTCGTGAGCATCAGCCTGGTCGTGAGCTCCATCATGATCGGCATCATCACCTACATCAGCGTGCTGGAGCGCAAAAAGGAGATTGGCATCCTACGCGCGATCGGTGCGTCGAAGCGCAACGTGGCAAACGTGTTCAACGCCGAGACCTTTATCGAGGGCCTCATTGCCGGCGTCTTTGCCATTGTCGTTGTGGTGGCCGTGAGTTTTCCGGTTAATGCCTGGGCGCTTGCTGCCAAACAGGTACCCAATCTGATGAGCTTGCCCGTGCAGGATGCGCTGGCGCTCATTGCAATTTCGGTGCTGCTGACGGTCGTTGCCGGCCTGCTGCCGGCCCGCAGTGCATCCAAGAAAGACCCCGTAGAAGCCCTGCGCTCCGAATAATGTGACAAAGGGACTGTCCTTTTGTCACATTGAGTGACATGTAAATCGAGGTCTAATACTTTTCCCGAGAAGTGAACGAGTCAAAATGGACCCCCGAAGCATCGACACTTATTGAAGGCGGTTTCCTGCGGTTTTGCCAGCCAAATCCTGCGGGTTTGGCGTCTAAAAATGTCGATGCTTCGGGGGTCCAAATATAGCCGTTCACTTCTCGGGAAAAGTATTAGACCTTGAGATATAGACGGCGTTTGCAGCGTCAATTAGAGCGTAAGTTGCTAGTCCTCCTTTGCGGAGAGCATGAGGCTAATTTCCGGATGGGTGTACTTGTCGAACTCTTCTTTGGGCTCGGTGTCAAAGGTGTAGTACGACTTGATAGATCCTCCTCCGTCTTGATGCTGATTTCTTCATATAGGGATCCGGCTAAAAATGCCTGTTTAAATTCATCCGACAGGCTGCATGGCATGAGGAGGCCCAGTGTGGCAAAGGAAATGTCCAACCCGTTGAGCGGGGCGCAGAGTGTCGCGATATCCTGCTCGGTGCAGGCGAGGTTGTCTGCAAGGCTTGCCTCGGGGTCGATCTGACTGGTGTAATCGACGTCCGTGAGCATGCCATCTGCATCGAAAGAAAGGTAGACATAGGCTGCTTGAGCGCCGAGGTCATTATCACGCAGATAGCCGATAATGCGGTAGCCGTAGTCGTGATACGACTCGTATGGGTCGTCTGCCGCGACGCGTTTGCACACGGGTTCCAAGGCATCTTGCGCGGCGAGCACGCCGGCGACCTCCGCGGAGCGGTCTTTGTTGGTTTGGGCTACCGCAAGCCTGCTCTGCAGCTCCTTCCACTGTTTGCCCTGCATTCCAAAGCGCGGCGCAAGAGCGCAATAGCAAAAGATGACGAGTTCGATTGCGGTGAGTGCAATGGCGGTATATATGCCCGCGGATTGGAATTCCTTTTGGTGGAACGCGATATCGTTGATCATTTGGAGCGGCAACATCAACAGACATGCTACGAACGACATGACGAGTGCGGTCGCTGCGATTTTGGGGTATGTGCAGTACCGCTGGATGCGTTTCTTTTCTTGTTCGGTGAGCAGCTGCATGGGGCCTCGACTCTCATCGTTTTTCGGGGGCGATGCACACACGTTCTTGAATATAGATGAGTGGAGGGTGTCTGTTGTTCAGACATGGCGGTCAGCAGCGTGCTGTTGGTGATCGCTTGATCGTGGGCGCCATCTTTTAGAGTATGAAGCCGCTATCAAAGGAAAAGTGGCGAGAGAGGGAGCCGCTGTGAAGCGGCCCCATTTGCTGTTCGTGGACACCGTTCATCTTCGTTGCACAGGGACGGTCGGAGGGCTGGTTGGTGTCAAGCAACCGCCTCCGCCTTGTGGGCCGCCTCGGGGACAAGGCATAATGCATGTGACAAAGGGGCGGTTCCTTTGCCGCATTGATTTGAGAGTAGATGTTGATGATTCTATCGTTGGCCCCCATGGAGGGGATTACCGGGCATGTGTTCCGTCGCGTGCATGCGGAGTGCTTCGGTGCGCTCGACTGCTATTACACGCCGTTTTTGCCGCCGCCGCGGGTGGGCAACCGCTTTGGCGGCAAGGCGTTTAAGGAAATCAATCCGGCTAACAACCAAGGGCTTAACGTGGTGCCTCAGCTGATGTCCAAGAACGCGGATGAGTTTGTGTGGGCGGCGCGCGTGCTCGCCGACATGGGCTACCGCGAGGTTAATCTCAACCTTGGCTGCCCCTCGGGTACGGTTGTTGCCAAGGGTAAAGGATCGGGCTTCTTGCGCAACCTCGATGGGCTCGAGGTGTTCTTGAGCGATGTGTGCGAGCGGTCGCCGTTGCCGGTGTCGGTAAAAACCAGGCTGGGGCTGGAGAGCGACGACGAATACGAGCGCGTGCTCGATCTGTACTGTCGCATGCCGCTGGCAGAACTGATCGTGCATCCGCGCATACAGAAGGATCGCTATACGGGCTCGCCGCGCAAAGAGTTTTATGGCGAGACGCTGGAGCTGGCGCCGTTTCCGGTGGCATACAACGGCGATATTTTTGATCTTGAGGACATGGAGGCGCTGGTGGAGGCCTATCCCGGTACACGCCATGTGATGCTGGGGCGTGGCTTGCTTGCGAACCCCGCGCTGGCTCGCATGGTCAAGGGCGGCCCTGCTGCCACGGCAGCCGAACTGCAGCGCTTCCACGACACGCTGTTTGCGGCATATGCAGAAGAGATTGGCGGCAACGCGGTCTTTCGCATGAAGGAGTGGTGGTTCTACGCTAAATGCGCCTTCGCCGATCCTGCTACCGTTCACAAACTCGTACGCAAGACTAAAAAGGTCGACGAATACCGCGCCGCCGTCGACCGCGTTTTCCGCGAGCAGCCGCTCGCGCCTACCGCTCGTTTCCACGGATAACTGATCTGTAGGGGGACGAAGGAAGCAAATCGTCTTGTTGGTGCCAACTCCCAGAGGCTTGGGACTGGCACCAAAAGTTGTGCAAGAAACTTGCCAAAATGTGATGATGCTATGACTATTTAAAATATTTACAATGTGATAATACTTGAGCTATAAACCTGAAGCGTATTTCGCTTATGCCATACGAGTAGCGATGTAAGATAGTTGTGCCGGCATTCTGCCGGGCTCGATACGAAAGGAAAGGCATTCCATGAAAAAACGCTCCCATGCCGTTCTTGCGGTAACAGCAGGGCTTATGACATCCCTCTGCTTTCTTGCGCCTCAGGCTTTTGCGGATGGCGGTTTTGCTTCTGTTTCCGAGCCTGCCGTTGAGGCGTCTTCGGTGAGCACGGTTGCCAAGCCCCAAGTCGATGCCGCGTCTGCGAACGAATCTGGCACGCCTGTCGCCTCTTCTGCCGAATCTGCTGCGACCGCTCCCTCCTCGGCTCCTGTTGACGCAAGTGCTTCTGCGGGCGCAAGGAACGGTGCTTCTGTCGCAGAGTTTAATGGGACCCCGTACGCGACCTTTGATGAAGCGCTCGCTGCTGCCAAAAACACGAACGGCGCGACCATCAAGCTCCTTGGCGATGCCGAGACTTCGGGCCTTGATTTGCACAAGGACCTCACCATCGACGGCAATGGCCACGCGCTGAAGTTCACCCAGAAGAAGGGCATTGCCCTTTGGGGTAAGGCTCTGACGTTCAAGAACGTCAACGTGACCATGACCGGCATCGGCTCCACTCCGTATACCGCCGAGTGGAATTGGATGTCTGTGTGCGCGAGCAAGGATGCCTCGCTCACGCTCGATGGCGCTACGCTTACCATGGACGGTACCGGTACCGCCAGCAATGTGCATGCCATCTATTTCTGCAGCAACAACAAGCTAAACTTGAAGAATGGCTCTAATCTCACCATTAAGAACTACAGCCAGGACGCTCTTGAGTGGGATGGTGGTGACGGTGGCTACAACGTGAATATTGAAGGTGGTTCCACCTATATCTCCGACCACAACCGCTCTGGCTTTACGGGCACGTTCTATGCCACTATCGATTCGTCGACGGTCAAGGTTCTTAACAGCAAGGGCAACGGCTCGAACGGCACGTACTACACCATCAAGAACGGCTCCGAAGTCACGTTCGATAACAGCGGCACCTGGGGTATTTCCGCTTGGCGCATCGACATGAGCAAGGGCTCGAAGCTCTATGCGAATGACAACGGGTACAGTGGCATCTGGACTCGCGTGCTTAACGTTGATTCTTCTTGCCTGGTTGACGTCGAGGGCAACGGTACAAAGGGACCCGCCGCGAAGAACGGCGGCATTTTCTTCCAGGGCAACAAACAATACACAAGCGTGATTGAGAAGGGCGCAAACGTCACCATCAAAAATAATGCGGGCTCTGGTATCTACACTGAGCAAGATGTTTGCAACCTGACCATTGGCTCTGCGACCATTACCAATAACGGCACTGGCGCCTGCAACAAGGACGGCATTGGTGCCGACATGGGCGGCGGCGTCTATAACGTGGGCACTATGAGGCTCGATCCGTCGGTTGTTATCTACAACAACCACGCCGCGAACGCCGGCGATGACATCTACAGCACCAGTGCTGGCGACACTGATTTTGGCAATGTTGGCACTGGCTGGATCCTTGATGACTGCGACCACACGATTGACGGCTGGTATGTTGACGGGAAGGACTCTCGCTGGTCCGCCCACAAAGAGCCGAAGTTTACGGCGCTCGCTCAGCCCGGCAAGTACGAGGGCGAGGTTGCTTTCAAGGCTGCCCACGGCCTCGTAAGCGTCAGCTACCAGTATGTCGGCGAAGCCCCCGAGAAGGCAAAGTTGCCCGATGCCGATGAGGGCCTTGAGGTTGGCTCTGCGTATGCCGCCAAGGAGCAGAAGGCTGTCGATGGTTGGACGTTCGATGGTTGGTATACCGACGAGGGCTGCACGGTCCTGTGGAACGACGGCGATTCGCTGACGGGTTCGATGACGCTCTACGGCAAGTGGACGAAGAAGCCCGTTCAGCCGAGTGAAAAACCCAAGACGGAGATTGCCAAGAAGACCAAGAGCACCAAGAGCACCAAGTCACTCCCTTCGACCGGTGATAAAAGCAGCGCCGTGATGACTGCCGCCCTCGCCGGTGTTGGCACTGCGGTGCTCGGCTTTGGTGAGGCGATTCGTCGCAGGGCCAATTCCAATAGGTAGTTGATGGTTGGCAGGTCACGCTTACGGTGAGCTACATCGCTAAGCGCATTTGTTCAATTTAGGGCGTGGGTGGCTAGAGCGAGTCACCCACGCCCTTTCGTTTGACCCCTCGGGACGGAGAAAAACGAATCACCTGTGCCGGGCCCATGCAAAAAAGCTGTACGCCAGCATCCAAAGATGCCGAAAAATGTCGACTTTGGATACTGGCGTACATGTTTGGGTCGGTGTGGGAGTGTAATCTAGGCAATCATTGCGTCGAGTGTAATGAGCTCTCTGAGTCGCTCCGTTCGTGTTTGCCCATGGCGCTTTGCCTTCTCGTCAAACGCTTCAAGAACCGATTCACCCACACGTGCCGATAAAACAACGCTTGGCTCATCAGAGATCGACGGCCTTCCCAGCTTGATGGTGCGGCCCTTCGGCCACTCATCTTTTTCGTATGCCTCCGCGGCCTTTTCCAGCTCTCCGGGGGCAAACCCCATCATCTTTTCGAGCTGCTTAGCGTCCATAGCGCCTCCTATCGATCGACCCCGATTTCCCTGAGCACCTTGCGCGTAGGAGGGACAAGGGCATGGTAAATGATGTAACCATCTCGATTGGGGCAATATCGAGCGATGAGCTCCATGAGACGGTTTCTTCCATCAAGTCCAACGAGAACGTAATCGATACCTCCGTTTTCAAGATCACGCCTGAACCATGCAAAAGCGGAGTTCCAGGCGCAGGTAATATCCGTCTCCGTCAGCCCGTGTTTGAGGGCGTGGGGGTGGATTGCGACGAGCTCCATAAGGGCCTCTCTTTTTGTATACAGTTTTGTAGACAAAAATGCAAGCAGTTAATAGGCTTAAGCGGCTTGTTTTGATTGGACTTCTCGATGTAAAGCCGACGTCGGAGGCTCCACCACTCCTTCGCTTTTTAGCTCGGTATGTGAACGTCCGTTGAACTCCCAGAGGGGAGCGTCTTCATAGATTATCGAGAGGAGCTTCGAGACTTCGGCTGTTTTCTTGCGTTCGTAAAACTCGGGCCGTACGACAATCAATAAGAAAGCTGCGTCTTCGGTAATTTGCTGTGCTGTCGGCATACCGTTGAGTCCAACGGAACGCAAAAGCTTTGTCATGATGAAATCGAACTCATTTTCTCTTGCATGGAGATCGGATGCCTTAATCTCAGGGTCTCTCAGGACGTACTGCTTGAGTTGTTCGACAGATCGACTGCACTTTATATGTCCGCAGATGACTTCGTCATAGCTGAGCCTTTTGATTGGAAGACGTTCGTGACCGGCGAAGATGGCTGCCACTCTGATGCCAACGCGCCGTTCTCGCCGTGCGCGCATCTCACCGGTGTATTCGCTGCGCCGTTCATATTTTCGATAGGAGTATCCGTACTCATCGTAGTAATAAGGGGCTTCATCGACAGCGTCATCGAGCTCAGGCGCTATGAGATAGAGTTTTCCATCTCTGGATATGACGCAGGGATTGTCGATTTGCCCCGATTCGTTCCTGATTTGCCAAATAGTTTCATTTATCTCAAATCTCGAGACTGGATTGGGGGCACAGGAGTTGTAGAGCTCAATAAGTTTATCGAGCGAAATGATTCCACAGGCATCTGTGTAGGCGCGGGCGAAGCGCCGTACTTCTTGATTTGATTCAAGCGCACGGCGCTCCCAAGCATCCAAAACGTCCTGCGGACTTCGATAGCGAGCATGACGATCGATGCGCGATGCGCTCCAATGGTTATCAGCGGCAACGTTCATCAGATCCAAGCGCAGATCTTTGTCGACGATGCGAGCGAGCGACTGATAGTGTTTTAGATCAAGCTCCGGTCGAAAACTCATGTCTTCCGGAACAGTTCGTGCGAGCTTTATGCAACGCTTGAGATAGGTCGGGCCCAGGCTTGGGCTAAAGTGCTGCTTGAGGTGGCAAGCGATGGGCGAGAGTAGGCCATTTAGATTGGAAATGGGGTATCCGGCAATCTCTTGCTCGAGACGGCGCCCGATGAGCAGAGCCCCTTCCGAAGAGGCCTCATGGTCGGTGCCTTTCTGGCCGAGGTGTTTGGCCTCGACAATCCTGCTGATATCCGAGCAGGTGTTTGAAATAATGTCGGGTGAAAGGGTTGGTATCTTTTTTGCCATAGCGATGCACTCCTGTGTGACTCACGGAAAAGAAACAGTCTGATTGTGAGTGCCGTTCTTTGATGGCGACGACGAACAGGAGCGCAGCCTGTCTGAGATGGGCGAGTGCGGTAACCACCGATCTTACTTACCGAGCTTGCTCCAGCGTGTCATTGGGGACCTCCGCAGGAGCTCTCGACCAGTCTCATGCCTTGAGATGAGTATAACACAGATAGCAAACATATGTTCTATAAATTTGAGGCACTGAATTCCTACCTACTCATTTAAGTGCGTCCCCAATGAGTAAAGGGCGGCCCTGCTGCCACGGCAGCCGAACTGCAGCGCTTCCACGACACGCTGTTTGCGGCATATGCAGAAGAGATTGGCGGCAACGCGGTCTTTCGCATGAAGGAGTGGTGGTTCTACGCTAAATGCGCCTTCGCCGATCCTGCTACCGTTCACAAACTCGTACGCAAGACTAAAAAGGTCGACGAATACCGCGCCGCCGTCGACCGCGTTTTCCGCGAGCAGCCGCTCGCGCCTACCGCTCGTTTCCACGGATAACTGATCTGTAGGGGGACGAAGGAAGCAAATCGTCTTGTTGGTGCCAACTCCCAGAGGCTTGGGACTGGCACCAAAAGTTGTGCAAGAAACTTGCCAAAATGTGATGATGCTATGACTATTTAAAATATTTACAATGTGATAATACTTGAGCTATAAACCTGAAGCGTATTTCGCTTATGCCATACGAGTAGCGATGTAAGATAGTTGTGCCGGCATTCTGCCGGGCTCGATACGAAAGGAAAGGCATTCCATGAAAAAACGCTCCCATGCCGTTCTTGCGGTAACAGCAGGGCTTATGACATCCCTCTGCTTTCTTGCGCCTCAGGCTTTTGCGGATGGCGGTTTTGCTTCTGTTTCCGAGCCTGCCGTTGAGGCGTCTTCGGTGAGCACGGTTGCCAAGCCCCAAGTCGATGCCGCGTCTGCGAACGAATCTGGCACGCCTGTCGCCTCTTCTGCCGAATCTGCTGCGACCGCTCCCTCCTCGGCTCCTGTTGCCGCAAGTGCTTCTGCGGGCGCAAGGAACGGTGCTTCTGTCGCAAAGATCGGCGACGCTACGTACGCAAGCCTCGACGAGGCTCTTGCCGTTGCAAATACCGGGGACACCATTGTACTGCAGCAGGACGGCGTCATTGTCACGACCAACACGATTTCCAAGGCTGTGACAATCAAGGGCAACGGCAAACACTCCGTGGAGGTTAAGTCCCAGTCCGGTACCGATGACGGCCGTCTCAATATCTCCGGTTCCGGCTCGCTGACGTTTGACAACACAAAGGTTTCGTTCGGAAACCCGAACAACTGGAGCGTTGTTATGTCGGACGCGGGCAAACTGTCCTTCGTGAATGGCTCTTCTGCGACATTCATGCAGCATGGTATCTATACGGTGGGCTCCGGGGTTGAGATCAACGTCGACAAGTCGAACCTCACGTTTTCCGGCACGTCTTATACTCCGCTTATGAACGAGTACCAAAACGGCAAGGGATACGCGAAAATCAACGTGACCAATGGGGGCAACCTCATGGTCGAGAAGTCTGCCATCAACGGCAACGCCATCAACGGCAACGGCGCTACGGGATTCGTCATCGACGTGATGAACTCCGAGCTTCACATCGATAACAACGCCTATCAAGGCCTCGTCCGCTGCATAACTAAGCTCGATGCGTCCAAGGCAACCATCAGCGGAAACTACTACGGCATCACGGGCTATGCGGGGCTCAACAACTTGACCCTGACGAATGGCTCTGAGCTCGAAATGGCAAATAACAAGAGCGCGGGCATTTTCCTGTGGGGCGGTAACGTCGACGTTCAGGACGGGACCAAGCTGAGAATTACGGGGACCGGCGCGGAAGGCGTGAAGCAGCGTGCTGGCTACACCGGGGCGATCGCGTGTGCTCGCTCGGCCGCCAATGTGAACTTCTCTGATGGCGCTTCGGTTTCCCTGGTAGACAATCCGGCCGGCGCGATCAACAGCGACGGAACCATCTACGTCGGTAAGGGGACCGAGGTCCTGCGCAACGGGTCGGCCGCTGAGGTTGGCGGCGGCATTTGGAACCGCGGCACAGTGACCGTGGCCGACGGGGCTAAGCTCTACAACAACCACGCCGCAACGGTTGGCGATGACATCTACAGCACCGGTGTTGTGGACTTTAAGGCTACGGGCTCCGATTGGCGGCTCGACGACAACCTCGGCAACTGCGGCCACGCCATCGACGGCTGGTACGACGACGCCGAGGGTACTCGCTGGTCTGCCCACGACGACGCGAAGCACGTCGATGCCGTCGAGGCGGGCAAGCTTGAGGGCGCGCTCGCGCTCAAGGCGGCCCATGGCCTCGCGTGCGTGGACTACGAGTACGTGGGCGAGGCGCCCAGCGACGCCGTGCTTCCCTCGACCGACGTGGACCTCGAGTTCGGCTGCGCCTATACGGCTAAGGCCCAGGCGGCGGTCGCCGGCTGGACGTTCGACGGTTGGTACGCGGACGAGGCCTGCACGGTCAAGTGGACCGACGGCGCTGAGCTGCCCGGCTCTATGACGCTTTACGGCAAGTGGACGAAGAACCCCGAGACTCCCGCAACGCCGGCGGATACCCAGACCCCCACGACGACAAAGCCCGCTTCCAAGGCAAAGAAGGGTATCCCGCAGACGGGTGACCAGAGCTTTGCGGCCGTGCCGGCACTTCTTGCCGGGGGAGCCGCCGCGATTGCCCTGGGCGTGAAGGCGCGTCGCCGCGAGAAGTAATGCGCAGCCGTAAACCGTAGCTAGACCATAAATAAGGGCCAGGTTCGAGTTGGTGTTTCGAGCCTGGCCCTTATTGCTATGCGTTGTGGCTATACGTTGTGCTTGCGCAACTAGTCATTCAAGAACGTTCCCAATGACTACCCATAAAAAGTTGTACGTCAGCCTCCAAAGATCTCGAAAAATGTCGACTTTGGATGCTGACGTGCATGTTTGAGCCGTATGGGTTGGGGTGGGCCGGTTGCAATGCGCACGCTAGAGCAGGTTCTCCTGTACCCATGCGATGATGTCGCTCGATTCGTAGAGCGGCTTGCCGTCGATGAACAGACAGGGAACCTGGCGTTTTCCGCCGACGGCGATGAGCGTCTGCTCGGCATCGGGGTCGGTCGAGATGTTGCGCTCAGGGATGGTCACGCTGTTATCTACCAAAAAGCGCCTGACCTTCATGCAATACGGGCAGCCAGTCATAACGTACAGCGTGAGCTCATGATTAGTAGCCATAGGTCTCCAATCGGTTGAGGTTTTGATTGAAATACCCAAAGCCGCCGCGGTCTATGCATGAGCTGACGACGACTCGATGGCCTGTACCAGAAACGCCGTGGCTCCGGTGCCGCAGGGCTTGTCGTAGTAGTCGATAAAGCGCTGGTCAGCAAGATAGCCGTGGGCGAGGCCCAGGTATGCTTCGTCTTGGGGCTTGTGCCCCCAGTTAAGGCCAATCCATCGACGGTGCATCGCGACAAGTTTGCGGGCCTCGCTTCCATCCGCATCGCCGTCGCCCATGGCAATCGAAAGCTGACCCAGAATAGCGCGTTCAAGTTCCTTCATGTCGTTCCATGTCTCGGGGTCCATGTCCAGCAGTGCTTCGTTTGCTGCGTCGATCGCCTCGTCGCCATAGCGCGCCCGCGCCTCGGCACCGTAGCGCTCCTCGTTTTCTTGCACGGAGCGCCAGCGCTCTAGTTGCGGCAGGACGGCGCCCATGAGCGAGACGGCTTCGTCGAGCGACATGCCGGTGTTTTGCGCCAGCCGCGGGGCACAATCCTCGATCATCGCCTCCATGGTGGTGTCGTAGGTGTACTGGCCGTGGTCGTAGCACCACTTGCAGTAATGGTCGGTCGTGGCGCCCACAGCATCGGTGCCGCAGTCGTCGGGTGTGAGTATCATGCCGCAGCTCTGGCAATAGTGCTCGGGCATTTCGAGCAGGTGGGACAGCGGTTCTCCGGTTACGGCGGCAATGAGCTTCATCATGTCGATGCCCGGGGTGACTTCGCCGCGTTCCCAACGGCTGACGGCTTGGCGTGTGACGAAGAGCTTGGCGGCGAGCTGCTCTTGGGTAAGGTGATGGGCGCGGCGAATGGCAATGAGCTTTTCTGCAAAGGCCATAGCGACTCCTTTCTGCTGGTTGATGGCTTAAGCATACGCGGCGGCCAGCTTCCTTCCAAGCAACCGTTGGTTGCACGACGGGAGACCGCGGCGAAGAATTGCGCGCTGCACCCCACACCTCCATGCCGTACAATGACCGGCATGGAACCTATCGCACACATACATACCGACCTACCGCAGAAGTTCGGCATTCCGCGTAACAGCTTTTTGGCGCCCCGCCTGCAGGGACGCATCGTCTTTGAGCCGGAATTTGCCTCCAACGCAGCAGTTGAGGGTCTGGACTCCTTCTCTCACCTATGGCTGCTGTGGCGCTTCGAAAACGGAACGCCCGGCGGCACGGCTAAGGATATAGCTGCCGATGCCAAGACGCAGGACAGGTCCGGCACCAACGTCAAGTGGTCGAAGACTGTGCGCCCGCCGCGTCTGGGCGGAGCCGAGCGCGTGGGCGTGTTTGCCACGCGGAGTCCGTTTCGCCCCAATCCCATCGGTCTTACCTGCGTCAAGCTCAGCCGCGTTGAGCGCACCGACGACGGCCCCATCATCCATGTACTGGGGGCCGATCTGCGTGACGGCACGCCCATCTACGACATTAAGCCCTACATCCCGTTTGCGGACTGCCACCCGGATGCGACCGGCGGCTGGATTGAGGGTGCTCCGTGGCAAGAGCTCGATGTTGAGTTCCCGCAAGCGCTTCAAGACATGGTCCCGCCCGCAAAGCTCCCCGGCCTGGTCGAGGTTCTTCGCCAAGATCCGCGCCGCGCGGGCAGCAAGCACGAGCCAAACCGCGTTTACCACTTGGCTTACGCCGGACTCGACATATCGTTTACGGTTGACGGGGCCAGGTTGACGGTAACCGCAATCAACGACGCGCGAGACTAGCCAGCCATTCGTCCGCACCCATCAAATTAAGCGCCAAACCCCATGCCAAAATCGCCTACGCTGGTGGACAATAACGCTTACCGAATCATTCCGCTCTGCACGGGGGCTCAGCATGAAATACGACTTCACTTCAATCATCGACCGCCACGGCATGGACTCCATCGCCGTTGACTCTTGGGGCGAGATCCCCGGTATGGCTCCGAACGCACCCGACGAGGGCTTCGACCGCATTCCCATGTGGGTGGCGGACATGAACTTCGCCACGGTGCCCACGGTCCAGGAGCACATCATTCAGCGCGCCCAGCACCCCATGTTTGGTTACTTCAATCCGCGTTCCGAGTACTTCGACCGCATCATCGAATGGCAGAGCCGCCGTAATGGCGTCGAGGGCCTGGCGCCTGAGCATATCGGCTACGAAAACGGCGTGCTGGGCGGTGTCGTGTCGACGCTGCGCGCGTATGTCCAGCCGGGCGATGCGGTGTTGGTCCACAGCCCCACCTACATCGGCTTCACCAAGTCCATCGAGGCCGCGGGCTATCGCATTGTCCACAGCCCGCTTCAGCTCGACGACCAGAGCGTGTGGCGCATGGACTTTGAGGATATGGAGCGCAAACTCGCCCAAAATCACATCCATGCCGCAGTGTTCTGCTCGCCGCACAATCCCTGCGGCCGCGTATGGGAGCGCGACGAGATCGAGCGCGCCATGGACATTTATCGCGAGCACGATTGCGTGGTGATCTCGGACGAGATTTGGTCCGATATCATTCTGCCGGGACACAAGCACATCCCGACGCAGTCGGTGAGCGAGGATGCCCGCATGCGCACGGTTGCCCTCTATGCGCCGAGCAAGACGTTTAACCTGGCGGGTCTGGTCGGCAGCTACCACATTGTCTACAACGAGACACTGCGCGACCGCATGTGCGCTGTGTCTAACAAGACCCATTACAACGAGATGAATGTCCTTTCGATGCATGCGCTTATCGGTGCCTACCAACCGCAGGGCTACGAGTGGGTGGACGAACTCAACCAGGTGCTTGCCGACAATATCGAGTACTTCTGCGATTACGTGGACGAGCATTTTGAGGGCGTGTCCTATTCGCGTCCGCAGGGCACGTACATGGTGTTTCTGGACTGCACCGAGTGGTGCCGCGAGCATGGCCGCGATATTCAGTGGTTGCTCGACGAGGGGGCACGCGTGGGCGTGGGGTATCAGGATGGACGTCCGTTCCATGGCCCCTGCCACATTCGCGTGAATCTGGCGCTGCCGCTTTCGCGCGTAAGGGAAGCGTGCGACCGCCTAGACCGTTACGTTTTTGGGGTATAGGGGTCGCACGATTCGGGTACTGCAGCTTGCGCCCGTGTCGTCAACGTGCGTGGGCGCATAGGGCGCAGAGGGTTGCGAGCGCGTTTTCCACGTTTGCTACTTTTCTTGAATTTGCTTGCCGCAAAGGTGTTCAACCGTAATTTCATACAGCTGGACGCCCCTGATACTTTGCTTGATCTCCTCTTCGACCTCTTCGGCAGAAGGATAGTACTTGAGGGCAAACTGTCGGACTTTGTCTTCGACAAACGCCGGGTCATCGTTCACGAGGCGGCAACGGCCGAAAACCACGGTGCTCTGAACATAGGGTGCCCAGTCGTCGTCTTTGTACCAATCGTTGCCATAGACGGTAAAGCAGACTTTGTCGCTGCGTTTGAGTGCATCGACCTTATGCCCCGCCTTGGCTCCATGAAAGTAAATTTTGTCGTGCTCGGGGTCAAAGTAGTAGTTAACGGGAATGGCGTAAGGATAGCCGTCGTCTCCGTTGACGGCAAAAATGCCGCGTTTGCAATTAACAAGTAGCTCTCGTGCCTCTTGATCGGTGATAGCACGCTTCTTTCTACGAAGAGGTCTAAACATCGTGGGTTTCCTTTCTTTCCGCGTGCTGCGTGCACGGCGGTGGGTGGCATGTCTATATCAAGATACTAGTTCAGGCTGCGAGGCCGACGGGAACATCCTATTTGTCGCAGATTGAAACGCACTTTTTTGTTGTGGAAGGATTGTCCCTCACAACTCGTCGTCTAGGGGCATTCTCGATGGCTGGTTCCGTTTGCGGGGGAGGCGTGGGACAATACCGACCAAAAGCGATTGCTTGTCCTGAAAAAAGGGGGTCTCGATGAAAAAGCTGAGGACGCTGGCCGATGTGTTGCGTCAAGCCGGTTTCGTGCGCATCACGGGCCTTTTTCTCGTCTTTTATCTTCTGTGTTCAATGGCTGTTTGGCTCTCTGAGCCAACAACTCTTACGTTTGGCGATGGCCTTTGGTTTAGCTTTGAAACCGTATCGACGATCGGCTTTGGCGACATTCCGGCCGAAACGCCGATTGCCCGTGTCATCACGGTCGTCCTAAGCGTTATCAGCATTTTTTACATTGCCATGCTCACGGGCGTGGCGGTGAGCTACTGCAATATGCTCATCAAGATGCATCAAAAGGACACTATGGCGCGCTTTATGGATGATCTTGAGCATTTGGAAGAGCTCGATCGTGACGAGCTCGCCGATCTGTCGCGCCGCGTGCGCGAATATCGCCGGCGCCAGCGCTAAAACGGGCGCAGCGCGTCACCATGAGGGGGACTGAATTTGAATATCACCGTGTATCTGGGTGCCAGTATCGGCAATGACCCGGCGTTTCTGCCTGCGGTGCAGGAGCTGGGCAACTGGATTGGCGCCAACGGGCACGCGCTCGTGTACGGCGGATCCAAATCGGGCCTGATGGGCGCGCTCGCCGATAGCGTGCTTAATGCCGGCGGGCACGTGACGGGTGTGGAGCCGAGCTTTTTTATCGAGGCCGAGTTTCAACATGACGGTATCGACGACCTCATCGTGACGAGCGATATGGCGGAGCGTAAGGCAAAGATGATCGAGCTCGGCGATGCGTTCATTGCCTTTCCCGGTGGGACGGGCACGCTCGAGGAGATTGCCGAGGTTATGTCCGCGGTGTCGTTGGGGCACCTGAGTGCTCCGTGCATTCTGTATAACCTGGACGGTTACTACAACGACCTCAAGGCGCTGCTCGGACACATGATTGATAAGGGCCTATCAAGCCCACGGCGCCAGCAAGGCATTTACTTTGCCGAGGATCTGTACGAAATCGCATCAATTATCAACGGATAAGCCTTGAGCCTGTCCCGCTGTGGTCCCCGGTGGCTCCGTTTGCAGCGCAGACGGTTGGCTTGTCTGGGCCACACTCGCTCTACAATAAAACGTATCTATGTCGACTTTGACCGCGGGAGGACCCGATGGATAAGCTCGCTAAACCTACAAACCGCGCGCTGTTTTTAGTTAGCGTTGCCGTGACCGGTGCGTTCGCAGGTGCCGCGGTCTGGCTGTTCTTTTTTGTGATGGAGCACGGCATCGACTATCTATGGACCGAGATTCCGCATGCACTGGGCGTCGCTTCGCCCGAGCTCGCCAGCGGCCCGTTTGGCTTTCTGCCGTACCCGTTTTTTGTCTGCCTGCTGGGCGGCCTGTTAATCGGTCTGTACGAAAAGATGACAGACACCAAGACCGATAACCTCAATCAGGTGATGGCTAAGGTCAAGCAAGATGGGCGCTACCCGTACGACAATCTGGGCAAGCTTTCGCTTGCGGCATTGCTGCCGCTGCTGTTTGGCGGAAGTATTGGACCGGAGGCCGGCCTGACCGGCGTTATCGCGGGCCTGTGCAGCTGGGTCGGCGACCGCATGCGTCGCTTTGGCGCCGAGTTTAGGGAGCTCACGCTGCTAGGTACCCAGGCTGCCCTGACGGCGCTCTTTACCGCGCCTGTCTTTGGCTTTGTGGCGCCGCTCGCCGGTAGCGCCGACGGCCAGGGCGAAGATGCCGACGATGAGTCCGCGTCCGACGAGATCACCATCAAGCTGCCCAAGGCGCAAAAGACCGTGGTCTACGGCATTGCGATTGCCGGCGGTCTGGGCACTTACCTGTTGCTTGGCCAGCTCGTGGGCGGCGGCATGGGCATGCCCAGGTTCGAGTCCGCCGAGGTGGGCAACCTGGAGCTTGCCTGGCTCATTCCGCTGGCGTTGCTCGGCACCGTTTGCGGCTGGCTGTACTTTGTCTCCGAGCACGCGAGCGAGGCGCTGTCCCATGCAATAGGGGAGCGTCCTGTCGTCAAGGCCATGATGGCCGGTCTGGCGCTCGCCATCTGTGGCACGCTCCTGCCCTACACCATGTTTGCCGGCGAGACTCAGGCTGACGTGCTCATGGAAACCTATCTGACCATTCCCGCCGGCGTGCTTATCGCGACCGGTCTTGTCAAGGCTATGCTGACCCCCGCCCTCATCAATATGGGCTGGCGTGGCGGTCACTTCTTCCCGGTTATCTTCTCGGGCGTAAGCCTGGGCTATGGCCTTGCCATCCTCACCGGCGCCGATCCGGTCTTTTGCGTCGCCGTCTGCACGGCATCGACGATGGGCGCCGTCATGCGCCAACCCGTTATGGTCGTGGGCCTGCTGCTCATGTGCTTCCCGCTCAAGGGCATCGTCTGCATGATCATCGCCGCAGCCATCGCCGCCGGCATTCCGCTGCCCAAGCCGCTGCGCAAGTAGCATATTGCGCTTTGCGTTTGTTCAGAACTCGTTTTGAAGAAGCCGCGCGAGGCCATTTGTTTACGGCCTCGCGCGGCTAATGTTTAGAGCTTCCTCAGCACAATGGTGCAACAAACCACGGCCGTTGGACGGCCGTTTTCGTGGTTCTATGCGATTGACCGTTCCCTAAAGAACAATGACCAAAAAGACATCCCCTTGGATGATCGAGACTGGGCCGAGGCCCGTGACGTTTATATTGTAAAACGTCACGGGCGTGCCGGGATATGCCGTTTGTCACGGATTTGCGAGCGTCTAGATCTCGCTTGGCATCGGCGCTATTTCCAAATCGCGAGCGCGGCGGTGCCCAGGACGATGAAGGCGAGACCGATGGCGCTGCGCCGTGAGAGTTTTTCGTTGAATGCCAGGCGCGCAAATAGTACCGATACGACAATCGATAGTTTGTCGATCTGCACCACGACGCTCACCTGGCCTGTGGCGATGGCGTAGTAGCACAGCAGCCACGATGCGCCAGTCGCAATGCCCGATGCCGCGAGAAATACGAGTTCGTAGCGGTCTACGTGCACGGCTTGGCCTATCTTGCCTTTAGCTGCCACGATTGCCCATGCCATAACCAGTACCACACAGGTACGGATTGCCGTGGCCAGGTTGGACTCGACGCCTTCGATGCCAACCTTGGCAAGGATGGACGTGAGCGCCGCGAACACGGCGGCGCCGAGGGCGTAAGCGAGCCAGGTCCGGTCTTGCTGCCGCTCGGGTCCGGCAGACTGCTTCTTCTCGATCATTAAAAACGTGCCGAGGGTGATGACAGCGGTTCCCACGAGCTTAACCGCAAGGTTGCTCGTCTCGCCAAAAAGCACGATGGCGATCAGTGCAGCGAGTACGGTGCTCATCTTGTCGACCGGTACGACCTTATTGACGTCTTCGATGCCCAACGCCTTAAAGTAACAGATCCACGAAGCACCGGTAGCGAGTCCCGAGAGGACGAGAAAGAGCCAAGATCTGGGTTCGATGCTGCCGATGGTTCCAATGGATCCAGAAATGCCCGCCATTGCCCAGGCGAAAACGAGCACCACGCAGGTGCGAATGGCCGTCGCGACATCGGAGTCGGTCTGCTTGATGCCGCATTTGGCCAGGACTGATGTGACGCCGGCAAAGAAAGCCGACACAAATGCTGCTGCGACCCACGACACGGGTGAAATGCCTCCCCAAAGAACGACCGCGCCAGATTTACGGCACTCGTCCGATGATACCGTCCCGCCATGAAGCTTTGATATCGCTGTGGTGAGACAGGGGCCATAGTTCGAGAGGCATTTGGTTAAGGCTCGAATCGAAGGTGAATGGTTTTCCGCGAAGTGAACGAGTAAATCTGGACCCCTGGAACATGCACACTTTTTTCGAACAAAACTGCAGGATTCTTAGACAAAAACCGCAGGAATTGAGTCCTTAAAAATGTCGATGCTACAGGGCACTGTTTTTACTCGTTCACTTCTCGGAAAAGTATTTACCTTCGATATGCTGACGGTGTCTTTTTGGTTGCCAAGAACTAGACGGCCTGCTGTGAAGGGCGGTGGTGACGCTATGCCGCCTCGTTTCATTGAAAAAATAAGCGGGGTACCACCTAAGCTTTTTTAGCCGTCGATTACAGATCGCGTACTCGATAAACCTTGGTGCTGACAGCGCAGCTGATTACACATAGTGCGAGCGCCAGTACTGCAGTTCCTGCACACAGACAGCCAAGGACGGTGGGATCGGGATTCGCCCCGACAATCGACATGAGCCAGTTGCTGATGGGGTTGGAGGAGCTCAACGTGGCCATGGCAAGGCATCCGAGCAGGGCAAACAGGCCAACGGATAGGCGCAGCGCCTCCATGTGTCCAAATCGAAAGAACAGCGGCTGCGCCAAGAATACCATCATGAGGGAGATGAGCATCGATGCTGCCGAGGCGATTGCGATTTCAAAGACCGTCTGTCCCGTCGAAGGAATGCCCGCGCTGTTGAAGAGCGGGATGGCGACGATACTCAAAAGCGTGGCGGCGCACGTCATGACGGCCGAGAAGACAACGATGCTCAGGTAGCGTGCGCAGATGATGTCTTTGCGCGAGAGGGGCAGCGTTGCCCTATAGCGCTCCCATCCGTTTTGATTGTCGAAGCCTGCCAGCGAGCTCATGACCATGATAGGCGACATGGCGCTGAGCGCGCAGGCGCCGGCACTCATGCCGGAGTCGCCATCTGACGTGTTGGCGAGGGTCAGCACAACGAATATGAACAGGCCGACGCCCGCTATGCTTGGGACAAGCGTGCGAACGATGGCGAGCTCGGACATAAAGGCGCGTTTCATTTCGAAGCCCCTTTCAGCGTGAGGCGTAGATAATCGTCAATGGTTGCCCGATCGCAGGGAATCTCGGGGAAGGCCTCGAGCGTTTCGCGACGGTTGGGCACGAGCACGTCCACGCTATAAGCGTGGTGGGCGGCACGGGCGCCTTCGACGCAAGCCATAAGCTCGGCGGCCTGCGCTTGGGTACAGTGGGCGATGCCGGCGCGGTCGGTAATGTCCTCGCGCGGCAGGTCAAACACAATCGAGCCGTTATCGATGCAAATGATGCGGTCGGCAGCGCGATCGAGGTCGGACGTAATGTGGCTCGAGAGCAGCACGCTGCGCTGGCCGTCGGCGACAAAGGCAAGCAGCTCATCGAGCAGCTCCTCGCGTGCCATGGGATCAAGACCCGCGGTGGCTTCGTCCAAAACGAGCAGCTTGGCCTTGTGACTGAGCGCACAGGCAAGCTGCAGCTTCATGCCCATGCCGCGGGAGAGGTCCTTGACCTTCGCCTTGGGATCCAAGCCAAATCGGTCGATGAGGTTGGCGAAGGTGTCGTGGCTCCAGGTGGGGTACGCCGGGCTTACGAGTGCCTCAACTTCGGTCACCTTGAGTGTGGAAGGGAAAGGACACGTGTCCAGCACGAGGCCGACACGAGTGCGCAAGCAGCGCTGCACTTCACCGGGTACGTCGGCGCCACAGCACTGCCCAAACAGGTGCATCTCGCCGGCATCGAGCTTTATAAGCCCGAGCGTGGCGCGAATGGTCGTTGTTTTGCCAGCACCGTTTGCGCCCACAAAGCCAACAATCTGGCCGGGCTCCACGGCAAGCGTGACATCGCGTAGTGAAAAACGGTCGCTTACAGCGCGTGAGATGCCTTTGAGTTCAAGCAAGTTTTGCATGGTATAGCCTTTCTTGCAGATGGCTACTGCATGGTTTCGGGGGCTACCAGGTCGAGCATTTCGTGCAGTTTGTCGCGCGTGACGCCCAAGGCTTCGGCTTGGCTCGCCGCTTTCGCAAGCAGGTCTTCGATATGGCATAGCTGGTTTTCGCGCAAGAGCTCCTGGTTGCCCTCGGCGACAAAACAGCCCTTGCCCTGCACGGTGCAGATAAACCCGAGTTGCTCTAGGTCGGCGTAGGCGCGCTTGGTGGTGATGACGCTCACACCCAGGTCGCTCGCGAGTGCACGGATGCTGGGGAGTTTGGCTCCCGCAGCGAGCGTGCCCGATAAGATCTGAGCTTTGACTTGCGAGGTTATCTGCTCGTAGATGGGCTTGTCGCTCGAATTGGATAGGATGATGTCCACAGCGGCTCCTTAGCTGTTGGGCTACACGTGTATATAACCGGTAAGCACAGTATATATACACTATGCACAGTTATGCAAGAGGTAAATAGGGATTGTCCGCTCGTTCATTCATCTCAATCTGTAACATCTGGAACCGATTTGGACGGCTGCCTGTTACAGATTGAGATTTTGCTGGTGGGCCCCACCTGTTTGTCTCAATCTGTAACAACTGGAGAAGTTTTTGGCTGCTAGATGTTACAGATCGAGATCTTTCTGGGACGCCCACCTGTTTGTCTAAATCTGTAACAGGTAGAGGTTCAAAAACCGTCTAGATGTTACAGATCGAGACAAACTGCTGCGGAGTGCCGTCATTGACTGCTACACAGGCCCCAACTGATGAATTTGTCCTGATAGGCGCCCTAGAGCGGAATTTCGCGGCTACAATAGTACGGCTACAACGACGTAATGCACTCAATGCAAGAAAGGATCCGCATGGCAAGCCTGTCGGATGAAATCTCGTCGCGCCGCACATTCGCGATCATCAGCCACCCGGATGCCGGTAAGACCACGCTTACCGAGAAGCTGCTGCTCTATACCGGCAGCATCCAGACCGCCGGCTCGGTCAAGGGCAAGAGCTCGGCCAAGCATGCCGTCTCGGACTGGATGGACATCGAGAAGGAGCGCGGCATTTCCGTCACCTCCTCGGTGCTGCAGTTCACTTACAACGGCGCCTGCGTCAACATCCTCGATACCCCCGGTCACCAGGACTTTTCGGAGGATACCTACCGTACCCTTATGGCCGCTGACGCCGCAGTCATGGTCATCGACGGCGCCAAGGGCGTCGAGGCCCAGACCAAGAAGCTCTTTAAGGTCTGTACGCTGCGCCACATTCCCATCTTCACCTTTGTGAACAAGCTCGACCACGAGGCTCGCGATCCGTTTGAGCTCATGGAAGAGATCGAGAATGTCCTGGGCATCAATACGTATCCCATGAACTGGCCGATTGGCAGCGGCCGCAATTTCCGCGGCGTGTTCGATCGTCAGACCCGTCGCGTCATTGCCTTTGAGGGCGACGGTCACGCCAACGCCACCAAGAAGGTCGCCGAGGTCGAGGCCGAGCTGGGCGATTCTTCCATGGATGAGCTCATCGGCGAGGAGAACCATAAGAACCTGATGGACGACATCGAGTTGCTCGATGGCGCCGGCGACGAGCTCGACTTGGATGCCGTGGCCTGCGGCAAGCTGAGCCCGGCGTTCTTTGGCTCGGCGCTTACCAACTTTGGCGTGGAACCCTTCCTTAAGGAGTTCCTGCGTCTGGCCCCGACGCCGCGTGCCTATACCGATACGCTTACCAGTGAACCGGTCGATCCCTGCCGCGACGACTTTAGCGGCTTTGTGTTTAAGATCCAGGCCAACATGGACAAGAACCACCGCGACCGCATCGCCTTTGTGCGCATTTGCTCGGGTAAGTTCGAGCGTGGCATGGATGCCTTCCACGTGCAGGGCAACCGCAAGCTCAAGCTTGCCACGGGCACGTCGATGATGGCCGACGACCGCGCTATCGTGGACGAGGCGTACGCGGGCGATATCGTGGGCCTGTTCGACCCGGGTATCTTTAGCGTCGGCGACACCGTGTGCTCCGGCAAGCGCCATGTGCAGTATCCGCAGATCCCGACGTTTGCCCCCGAGATGTTCGCTCGCATTACGCAGGTCGACACGCTCAAGCGCAAGCAGTTCGTCAAGGGCATGGAGGAGCTTGCCCAGGAGGGCGCCATCCAGATCTTCCGCGAGCTGGGTGCCGGCATGGAGAGCGTCATTGTGGGCGTGGTCGGCGTGCTACAGTTTGAGGTACTCGAGCGCCGCCTCAAGGCCGAGTACCGTGTTGAGGTTCGTCGCCAGCCGCTGCCCTATACGGACATTCGCTGGATCCAGAACGACCCCGACACCATCGATATCCCGGGCCTTTCGCTCACGCGCGACACGCTGCGCGTCGAGGACATGCGCGGTGGCAAGCTGTTGCTGTTTACGAGCCCGTGGAACGTGGATTGGGCAACCGACCACAACCCCGACCTTATCCTGTCGGAGTTTGGCAACGTAGTCTTTTAACGCATCGGCGCGGTGGCCCTGTGGGGCTGCCGCGCTGCCTGCTTGCCTGATGCCGCATGAGCGGCTATCATGCCCACCGTCGCCTCAAGACCGGGGCGTCCGAGCAGTTCGGGTCCGATATCCTGCTCGTTAAACCTAAAACCAAAGGAGTACATAATGATCAAGAAGGTCATGGAGGACTACAAGGTCCTGTTGCGGAGCATTCCCGCGGCAACGGTTTCGCTGTTTTTCGTGAGCGTCATCATGATGAACCTGCTGGCCAACAAAGAGCTCATCAGCCTGCCGTATCTGGCACTCGATTGCGGCTTTGTGGTGAGCTGGGTCTCGTTTTTGTGCCAGGACATGATCTGCAAGCGCTTTGGCGCCAAGGCATCCATCAAAATCTCTATCCTCGCACTGGCGGTCAACCTTGCCGTGAGCCTGTGCTTTTGGGCGTGCTCGCTCACGCCCGGTATGTGGGGCGCCTACTACGACACGGGCATGATCGAGGTCAACACCGCCCTTAACGCCACCATCGGCGGCACCTGGTACGTGGTGCTGGGCTCTTCGCTGGCAATGTTCGTTTCTGCCGTGGTTAACTCCACGCTCAACCAGTCGCTCGGCCGTATGCTCAAAAAGAATAACTTTGCGAGCTTCGCCTTCCGCTCCTATGTGTCCACGGGTGTTGGCCAGTTTATCGACAACCTGGTCTTTGCCATTGTGGTGAGCCACACGTTCTTTGGTTGGACCTGGGTGCAGGTCCTTATGTGCTCGCTGACCGGCGCTGTTGCCGAGCTGCTGTGCGAGGTCTTCCTGAGCCCCGTGGGCTATAAGGTCGTGCGCGGCTGGGAGCGTGAGAATGTGGGCGCCGAGTACCTCAAGCGCCACGCAACCGCCTAAGGAGCAAGTATGCGGGTTTTGATCACGGGAGCTTCGGGCGGTATCGGAGCCGCGTGCGTGCGGCGCTTTTTGGACGAGGGCCACGAGGTCGTGGGCTTTGATCTGCTGCCGGCGGCGATCGAACACGAGCGCTACCGCCATCTGGTCGTTGATGTACGCGAGCCTGACTCGTTTCCAGTCGATCTTGAACCCCAGGTGATCGTGAACGTTGCCGGTGCGCAGGATTCGGCTGACGACATCGCCGCCAACCTTTGTGGCACCATCAACGTGACCGAGTGCTACGCCTTTGTGGGGGAGGGGCTTGCTGCCAAGCCGGCGCCCGCTATCAAATCCGTGGTCAATGTGGGGTCGGCGAGCGGGCATACGGGATCGGAGTTTCCCGCCTATGCCGCCAGCAAGGGCGGCGTTATCGCCTACACCAAGAACCTTGCAAACCGCCTGGCACCGCAGGCCATCGCCAACAGTGTGGACCCGGGTGGCGTTATCACGCCGCTCAACCGTTGCGTGATGGAAGACGAACACCTGTGGAACCAGATTATGGAGCTTACACCGCTTAAACGCTGGGCAACCGCCCAAGAGATCGCCGAGTGGATCTACTTTGTGGGCGTGACCAACCGGTTTATGACCGGGCAGAGCCTGCTCATTGATGGTGGCGAGGCCGGCCGCACACAATTTATTTGGCCCGAATAGGAAACGCGCCCGATGGAAAGCCGTCGGGCGCGTTTTTGATGTATCGATTTTTAGCCGAGACAAGTCCAGTTGACGGGGGTCGAGCCGTGCTGTTCGAGTAGCCGATTGGCTGCCGAGAAGGGTCGCGACCCCATAAAAGCGGGGAGTTCTGCCGTGGCACGGTTGGCCGAAAGCGGCGAGGGGTGCGTGGAGGCAAGGCAGAACTTGCCGGTTGTTTTGCCCGCGTCGATTGCGGCGAGCTTGCCCTCAACCATCTGCTGGGCAAAGCGGCCCCATGCCAAAAAGACTACCGGTTGGGGTAGCTGGCAGCAGCGTTCGATAACGTAGTCGGTGAGCGTACTCCAGCCCAGCTTGGCGTGTGAGTTCGCGGCATGCTCGCGCACGGTAAGCGTAGTGTTGAGGAGCAGGACGCCCTGTTGTGCCCATGGCGTCAGATCTCCCGTGGCGGGAATGGGACAACTCAGATCGGCTTTGAGTTCCTTATAGATGTTGCGCAGGCTTGGCGGCAACTTGGTTTGCGTCGCGGGGACCGAGAACGATAACCCCATGGCCTGGTTGGGCCCGTGATAAGGATCTTGGCCCAAGATGACAGCTTTGACCTGGTCGGCCGGCGTGTAGGCGAGGGCATTGAGGATGTCGTCTTGTGCCGGGTAGATGGTCTGCTCGGCACGCAAAAGGGCGATGCGCTCGAGCAGCTGGTTCGTAGTGTCACGTACCGGCTGCGGCGCATCGCCCAACCAAGTTGCTATGTTGCGGTCGCGAGTTGCGGTGTCCATGGAGCTCCTTTATGGCAGATGCTATGTTGGCATCTATTGTAAAGGCGCACCGGTTGCCTTTATGCCGCGGCTGCATGAAGAGCGGGGTCTACGAGACGTGCTCGATGCATTCGCGGTGCATGGCCTGTCGCCGCACGTGACGAGCGAGGTCACCGACGACTACACCATTATGGCGATGGTGGAGGAGGGTCTGGGCGTGAGCATGCTGTATCACCGCACCGTTGGGGGCATGCGGGCCGATATTCGCGTACGTCCCATCGTGCACGCCCCCTCGCGCGACGTAGTGGCAGCCTGGCGCAGCTGGGACACCATGCCTATCGCCACGAGGCACTTTATCGACTACATGAGCTCGCATATTGTCAATTAATGACTGGCGTGACGTTGAGCGTGGTGTTTAGCAGGCTGTCGCTTTGGCTTGGGTGGCGCGATAGGTGCGTGTCGGGTGGCAGAGTAGTACCGCCACGACCATAAAGAACGCCGTGGTGCCCAGGCTGATGGGGTAGACCATCATGATGTTCGCAAAGGTGCGGAAGTGCGGGAACACGCAGAATACCCAATAGAAGCGGATGCCGCAGACGCAGATCATGGTGATAAGGGCGGGTATGAGCGAGATACCAAAGCCGCGCAGGTAGCCGGACATGTTCTCGTAGAACATGCTAAAGGCATACGCAGGGAAGATCGAGCACACGCGGATATAGCCGATCGAGACGATGTTGGGATCGCTGTTGAACAACGACAAGATCTCGCGCCCCAGGCCGACAATGACAATAATCGTGGTGAGCGCGACGATACCGCCTTCGACCAGGCAGACCTTAAGGGTCTTGGTGCAGCGGTCGATCTGACGGGCACCGTGGTTTTGCCCCACAAAGGTGGTGCAAGCCTGGCTAAAGCTGTTGAGCAGGTTGTAGCACACGTACTCCAGGCTCATGGCGGCGCTCGAGGCCGCCATGACCTCGGTGCCCAGGCTGTTGATGGCGGACTGGATGATGATGTTGGCGACGGCAAAGACGGCGCTTTGGATGCCGGCGGGCAGGCCGATCTTGACGATGCGCTTGAGGGCGACGGGGTCGATAGCAAGGTCGCGCGGGGTGACGCGGACGACGGAGTCGGTCTTGAGCAGGCGGATAAAGAGTGTAGCGGCGCTGACGGTGTAGGCGATGACGGTGGCGATGGCGACACCCGCGACGCCCCAGTGGAGTACGGGGACAAAGATGAGGTCCAGGCCAATGTTGAGGACGGTGGACACGGCAAGCGCTTGCAGCGGCATGCGGGTGATGCCGACGGAGCGGAAGATCGCGGCCTCAAAGTTGTAGAGCAAGATCGAGGGCATGCTGAGCAAAAAGACGCGTAGATAGAGCGAAGCGAGCGGCATGGTTTCGGAGGGAACGTTGAGCGCGGCGAGCATGGGCTCGGCAAAGATCTCGCCCAGAGCGATGACGACAAAGCCCACGAGCGCCATTAAAATCGAGGTATGGACGGCGTGTTTGACCATATTCTGATCGTTGCGGCCGATAGCGTTGGCGATGACCACGTTGGAGCCAAGCGACATGCCAATAAACAGGTTGAGCATAAGGCTGGTAAGCGGAACATTGGAGCCGACTGCCGCCATGGCGAGGGTTCCCTGGTCGCCCGAGAAGTTACCGATAATGACCGTGGCGATGAGGTTTGACAGCTGCTCCAAGATGCTCGTGGCGGCCACGGGCAAGGCGAACAGGGGGATATTGCGCCACAGTGAGCCGGTGGTCATGTCGATGTGCTTAGATGCGGTATCAGCCATACGCTCTCAATCTCTAACGTGCTATTTCGTGCTTATTTGCGCAGACGATGATACTCCTAATCACCTAGTCATTGGGGGCGTTCTTAAACGACTAGTCATTCAAGAACGTCCCCAATGACTAGGTGGGGAAGGCGTGCGACAATGGTGTACGTTGTGTTGTTCGCGCTAAGGAGTTGCCATGTTGTTGTGTCCCGTTTGCCATGAGCCGTTGGTGGACGACGAGCGCGGTGCTGCATGCGCGGGCGGACACCGGTTTGACCGTGCGCGCGAGGGTTATCTATATCTGCTACGTTCGTCCAAGAGCGGCGACTCCATGGGCGATCCCAAGTCGCAGGCACGCAGCCGTCGTGACTTTTTGAACCGTGGCTACTATGCGCCGCTGCGCGATGCAATGGTCGAGCTGGTGCGCAAACGGGTTTCTGGGCGTGCTGCGTCTACAGGCGGTCCCATGACGCTGCTCGATATTTGCTGCGGCGATGGTTACTACACCAGCGCCATGGGCGCGGTGCCGGGCGTGGACGCTTATGGCTTTGACCTGGGCAAAGAAATGGTACGCCTGGCCGCCAAGCGCGGCGATGCGACCTATTTTGTGGCCAACATGAAAGACATCCCAGTGGCCGATGGCGCCTTCTATATGGTGACCGAGCTCTTTGCTCCCTTTAACGAGCGCGAGTTTGCCCGCGTGTTGGCGCCGGAGGGTTCGCTCTACACCGTGGTACCGGGTGCCCGTCATCTCTTTGGGCTCAAGGAGGTGCTCTACGACACGCCGTACCTCAACGACGAAAAGCTTCCGAAGACGATGGAGCTTAAACTGGTCGGCACACAGCGGGTGTCCGCGAATATTACGCTCCAGACCCAGGCCGACATCGAGGCGGTGTTCCAGATGACGCCGTACTACTACCGCACACGCCCTACCGACAAAGAGCGCCTGGCAAACCTGGACACCCTTAAAACTGACATCGACTTCATCATTGCCGAGTACCGCCACAGCTAACCAACCTGCCAAAAAGGGACAGGTTTATTTTGGCAGGTTTTATCTGGGCAAATGTAAAGGGCCGACCGCGTTACTGCGCGATGGCCCATGTTAGTTGCTTGGCTGCAGGGGTTATGAGAAGCGAGTGCCTACAGGCGGTCCTTGTTCTCGGCCTTAACGGCGCGCGCCTGCTGAACAAAGAACAGGTCGTAGACCACGATGACAAAGGCACCGATATTGACGGCGCTGCCGCCGAGTGCGGGAAGCGTGAGCACGGCCTGCGCAATCGTGGCGATGGCGGCAACGATGCCGAGCTTAAACGCGCTATCCACCTGCGAGGGCTTGTTGGCGCCCTTGATGCCCGCAACACCTGCGGAAAGATCGACAATGCCCTTGACGACAAGCACGACCGCGGCGAGCATGGCGTTCGACCCGTACGTGGAATCGAGGCTGCCCCTGGCGATACCGATGCCGGTGATGACGAGGCTGGCGATGCCCAAAACAAAGTAGATGAGGGCAAGGATTTTGAGAGTCTTGCGAGCGGAGCTCATGGCTGGTCCTTTCGATACGAGTACGCCGATCTGGCGTAGCCCATGTGTTGCACATATGGTGAAGCACATTGTAGTTCAACGCAGCGATGCGTGCGCCTGAAAGCGCTTTGAGCCCGCGCAGCCCAATCCGACCTTTCAAAAAGGAAAGCTGGACGTAAGCCAAATCGATGGCAGCTCATGTGCGGCGCTGCGATGATGAGACCGTAACAAGGAGCTGTTCTTAAGGAGGAGCCATGATGTACGGAGCAGGGCGAGTGCATGAGCCGCGGTCGTTGGGAAGGCGCATGGGTGATTCTGTGATCGCTGCCGTGTGCACGGGTTTGATGGCGGTGCTTTGCATTGGGATGCTGTGGGCCATGTCGCATGTGGGACAATAGCGGACGGTTGGGTGCTGGCATAAACGGCGCTCACGTATTCATTTTGCTTGTTAAGGAGTACCCATGGGCGTCGTCGATCCCTTTTCTGTTGCTCGGGCCGCGGGGCTTGAGCTGACCGGGAAGTCCGCGGGCCTCACGCTCACCGACGGCACGATGGAGTTGCGTGCCGATTTTGTCCGCATGCTGCCACGGCTCAAACAGGGCCGTCTGCAGCAAGAGCTGTTGGTAAAGGCTGCGCGCGCAAAAGGCGTCGAGTGCCCATGGGCGATTGATGCCACGGCAGGCTTTGGCGAGGATTCGCTGCTGCTGGCGGCTGCGGGCTTTACCGTCGATCTGTATGAGCAGGATTGCGTGATCGCGGCGCTCCTCAAGGATGCCTTGGATCGCGCGGCAGATGATCCGGCGCTTGCGACTGCCGTGGCCCGCATGCGCTTACATGCGGGCGAGGACAGCATTGCAGCCCTTCACCATATAACTGAGTTGATCGGGCAGGGCGAGCTCACCGCTCCCGACGTGGTGTATCTGGACCCCATGTTTCCCGAGCGCACAAAGAGCGCGGCGGTTAAAAAGAAGTTCCAACTCTTGCATCATCTGGAACAGCCGTGTGCCGATGAGGAGACGCTGGTCGAAGCTGCGCTTGCGGTGCACCCGCGCAAGGTCGTTATCAAGCGGCCGGTGAAGGGGCCGCTGCTTGCCGGCGTTAAGCCGAGCTATCAACTTGCGGGCAAGGCCGTTCGTTACGATGTTTTGGTGCCGCCGCGCCCGTAGCTTTCGTGCGATGGTTGGCGCTCCGTCAGTGCCGTGCCGATGCGGGGCCTATTTCCAAGGGTGCGACGTCAGGTGCCAGCCACCGCAGTATTCGCATTTGTAGCAGGCCAAACCACGCCGCCCGCGGTTTTCGCAGTCGGCCATAACGGCCTCGGCCTCGGCGCGTGTGCCGTAACGGTTTTTGCGCTCGCACGACTTGTAGCGCCAGGCTTCATCGCGCTCGGCGTCCAGGGCGTCGCGGCGCTCATCCTCGCGCGCAAACAGGTCGCTCATATCGCCGCCGGTGGCAGCGCCCAAAAACTCGCTTTTGGCCTTTGACCAGGCGGCTCGCTTTTTGCTTCCCATCTGCTTCTCGCCCCTCTTCAAACGCTGGTATCATTGCTCAATCAAAGTGATACCAATAAACGTGAGGTCGCTGCGTGATGATCAGAAAAACCCTCGATACCGACATTCCCGCCGTCATGGCTATCTATGACGCGGCCCGTGCCTTTATGCGCGCGCATGGCAACGCCACGCAGTGGCCCGAGGGCACGCCTTCTGCCGAGCAGCTGGCTGCCGATATCGCCGCCGGTGGTAGCTATGTGTGCGAAGTCGACGGCCGCGTGGTGGCGACGTTTGCCTTTTTATCGGGCCCGGACGAGTGCTATGACGTAATTGAGGACGGGCAATGGCGCAGCGACACTCCGTACGCCGTGCTGCACCGTGTGGCGTCCGACGGCACCGTGCACGGTATCGCGGCTGCGATGTTCGCCTTTGCCAAAGAGCGTGCCGACCATCTGCGTATCGATACGCATCGGGACAACCTGCCCATGCAGGGCGCGAGTATTAAAGCGGGGTTTGAGCGTGCCGGCGTTGTGTATGTGTCGGACGGCACGCCGCGTGTTGCGTTTGACTGGCTGCGCGAGGCATAAGAGCGGGGGCGCGTATCTACGCTCCATGTAAGCGAAAATGGCCCCGGGTGGGGCCATTTTTGATCTCTGCGCTGTTTTGCAAGGTGGTAGATGTCGCTCGCTGTCGGCTCTAAGGCACCTACGCTTGGGGCAGCTCGCTTCCGCAGTGGCAACACTTGGTCGCGCCTTCGTGCACCTCTTCCAGGCAATACGGACAGACGGGCGCCGGTGCGGCTTCCTCGGCGGTGGCACCGGCGAGCCTGTCGCCGATCTCCTGCGCCTTGTTGAATGCCTTGACGATGGCAAAGACGATTGCCGCCACAATCAAAAAATTGATGCACGAGCCGATAAAGGCGCCAAAGTCGATATTAGTGCCCGGCACCACCAGCCCCGAGATCTCGGTAGCGCTACCGCCGGCAATCACGGAGATAAGCGGGTTGATGATGTTATCGGTAAGTGAGGTCACGATGGCGGTGAATGCGCCGCCGATAATCACGCCGACGGCCATGTCCATCACGTTGCCGCGATTGATGAATTCCTTGAACTCGTTGAGCAATGTCTTCATGGTGACTCCTCGCTGTTGTGGGGTTCGCGTTGTTGCCGCCCCGGATGAGCCCGGGCAGGCAAAAAGGGGAGGTGCCGGCTTTCGCAAGGCGCGAACCTACGAAAATCGCCGCACGGCAACGCGGGGCGATGAGCTCGGTCGGGGGATAGGGCCCGCTTCGCCCGCCGGCCCGTAAATTGTATCATCCAGTGTGGAATGAGAGCGCCCGTTTCCGCGTGCGACGGGCTTGCAATAAGAGGAGAGCCATGTCGAAGCAAGCGGTCGTTGGAATCTTGGCGCATGTCGATGCTGGCAAGACCACGCTGGCCGAGGCCATGCTGTTCGATGCGGGTCGCATTCGTAAGCGCGGCCGCGTGGACGATGGCGATTCGCATCTGGACACTAACGCGATCGAGCGCGAGCGCGGCATTACGATTTTCTCGTCGCAGGCCGTGCTCGACCACGGTGATACCCGCGTCATGCTCGTGGATGCACCGGGGCATGTCGATTTTTCTGCCGAGGCGGAGCGCACGCTGCGCGCACTCGACTACGCGATTTTAGTTGTGGGCGCCAACGACGGCGTGCAGGGGCACACCGAAACCCTGTGGCGCCTGCTTGAACGCTATGACATTCCGACGTTCATCTATATCAACAAAATCGATTTGGAGAATCCCGGCCGCGATGTTTTGCTGGCACAACTTGGGCGGCGTCTTTCCGAAGGCTGCCTGGATGCCAACGAACTGCTGGAGGGCGGCGCCGTTCAGGAGGACGCTGCTGCGTTGGACGAGGCGGCGCTCGAGGAGTTTCTTGAGGCAGGTGAGCTTTCCGTCGCAACTCTGTCGCGCATGGTTGCCGAGCGCAAGCTCTTTCCCTGCTTTGCCGGCTCGGCGCTCAAGGACCAGGGCGTGAGCGAGCTGCTGGATGGCATATGCGTGCTGATGCGCGAACAGATATGGATTCCGGAGTTTGCCGCGCGCGTCTATCGTGTCAGCCGCGGGGATCGCGGCGAGCGCTTGGCATGGGTTAAAGTGACCGGCGGCACGCTGTGTGCAAAACAGATGATCAGCGGACGTTCCGGTGCCGAGGTATGGGAGCAGAAGGTCGATCAGGTGCGCATCTATAACGGCGAAAAGTATGAGCTTGCCCAAGAAGTTGCTGCTGGCGGTATTTGTGCCGTGACGGGTCTTGCGCACGTTCGCCCAGGGGACGCCTTGGGTGCGGAGCCCGTGTGTGATGCGCCCGTCATCGCTCCGGTCCTCACCTATACGGTGCTTCCGGGTGAACACGATGTCCATGCGGTGTTTAAAGCGCTGACTGAGTTGGCGGACGAAGACCCCATGCTCGGCGTAAGCTGGAATACTCATCTGGAGCAGATTCACCTGCAGCTGATGGGCGCCGTGCAACTCGAGGTCGTGCAGCGGGTGTTGGCCGATCGCTTTGGCCTTTCGATTTCGTTTGAGCCCGGCGGCATTCTCTATAAGGAGACCATTTCGCAGCCGGTCGAGGGCGTGGGCCACTTTGAGCCGCTGCGCCACTATGCCGAGGTGCATCTGCGCCTAGAGCCGTTGCCGGCGGGTTCGGGCGTGCAGTTTGGCACCGTGACTTCGACCGACGAGCTCGATCTTAACTGGCAACGCCTGGCGCTCACCAACGCCATGGAGCGCGATCACCTGGGCGTGCTGACCGGCTCGCCCATTACCGATGTGCGCATTACACTCACGGGCGGTCGCGCGCATGCCAAACACACCGAGGGCGGCGACTTTCGCCAGGCCACGTACCGCGCGATTCGCCAGGGGCTCATGCAGGCGCGTGAGGCCGGCGCGGCGGTGCTGTTGGAGCCGTGGTATCGCTTTGAGCTCGAGGTGCCGGGGGAGTGTGTGGGCAGGGCGTTGTCAGACGCCACGCGCATGGGTGCCGAGTACGAGCCGCCGACGATGGCGGGCGAACGGGCAAAGCTTGTGGGTCGCGTGCCGGCATCTGAGGTGCAGGATTATGCGCTGGAGGTGGCCGCCTACACGAGCGGTCGCGGGCATCTGTACCTGGAGTTTGCCGGTTATGCGGCATGCCATGATGCCGAGCGCGTCATCGAGACTGTCGCCTATGAGCCCGAGGCCGATCTACCCAACACGCCCGACTCGGTCTTTTGCTCTCACGGCGCTGGCTACACTGTCAAGTGGTACGACGTCCCCGAGGCAGCCCACGTAAAGGTCGATCCTGCCACCTTCCGCCCCTGGCGAGCGGCGGACGTCGAGTTTTCCGCCATAGGTGATAGAGGGTCAGTCTCTTTGTCGCATCCTGTTGGTATAACTCGGTATAAGTTGGTATAACTGTTACCAGGGTTTGCCAATCCGAGGAGGCCGACATGAATCCAAATCCCTTTAAGCCCACGGCTGGCAAGCGGCCTCCGATACTCATCGGCCGCGAGTCGGTCACCGAAGATTTCGAGGAAGGGCTCGATAACGGCGCCGGAGCGCCGGGCAGGCTCATGCTCATTACGGGAAACCGCGGCTGTGGCAAAACAGTTCTCTTGCGGGAGCTGCAGCGTTTAGCTAGCGAGCGCGGATGGGCGGTTGTCTCCGATTCCGCCTCGCTTGGCCTATGCGACCGCTTGGCCGACGCGCTTCGCTCGAATAAACCCGTTGTGACGTCAATGGAGTTCGGGCCGTCGTTTGGCCGAATGTCGGTCGAGGCGGCGCGGGCAAAAGGCGAGACGTTGCGCGGGTTAGTCAACGAACGCCTCGAGAAACTCGGGCCGGGAAAGGGCTTACTGTTTGCGATTGACGAGGCCCAATCGGCATCTATCGAGGAGCTGGCGGCGCTGGCCGTTCTCTATCAGCAGGTGCTCGGAGACCAGGATGCTACGGGCTTGCCCGATAGCGACCAGCGCGGTCTTGCGCTGGTTTTTGCCGGCTTGCCCAGCATGGTTGATGACTTGCTCGAAGAGCCGAGCGTAACGTTTTTGCGCCGCGCCCAGCAGCGTACGCTGGGGGCGATTTCTTTGCCCAAAGTGCGCGATTCATATATCCAGACGGTCAAAGGCACTGGTCTTTGCGTTGATGCGGAGACGGCGGACCTTGCGGCGCGCAAGAGCATGGGGCATCCCTATATGGTTCAGCTGGTGGGATATTACATGTGGAGGTCTGCTGTCCGGCGTGACTCGCGGGTCATTGAAGTGTGCGATGTCGAGGCTGGCTACGCCGATGCCATCTCCGAGTTCTATGAAGCAGTGGACGCTCCCTTGTATTACGGGTTGCGCAGTCCGCAGCGCCTCTTTATTGAGGCCATGGCGGCTGATGGGGGCAAGCCGACGCGCATGGCTGACATCATTGGGCGCTGCGACCGCACCCAAAGCTGGGCGAGTAAATATCGCGCAAGCCTGATTCGCGAGCGCGTCATCGAGGCTGCCGGATACGGCCTCGTCCGGTTTACCGTGCCCATGCTGGGCGAGTACATCCGCGACCGCGTTTTATGGCATGAGTAGGGTGATAAAGGTGACGGAACAGAAGATGAGCCCGCAGGCTATAGAGGTACGTGGCGCGCGTGTGCACAACCTCAAGGACATCGATATCGATATTCCGCTGGGAAAGCTCGTGGGTATTGCTGGCGTATCGGGTTCGGGCAAGAGTTCGCTGGCACTGGGCGTTCTTTACGCCGAGGGCTCGCGTCGCTACCTGGAGGCGCTTAGCACCTATACCCGCCGTCGTCTGACGCAGGCCGAACATGCCCAGGTAGACGAGGTGCTGCACGTACCGGCGGCGCTCGCATTGCATCAGCGTCCCAGCGTGCCGGGTGTGCGCTCGACCTTTGGTACCATGACCGAGCTCAACAATAGCCTGCGTCTGCTCTTTAGCCGTTGCGCCCATCACGTGTGCCCGCATTGCGGGACGCGCGTGGAGCCGAGCCTTAACGTGGCCGCGGGCCTGTCGCTCACGTGCCCCGAGTGCGGCTGTGAGTTCTACGCGCCGGGTGCCGAGGACCTTGCCTTTAACAGCGGCGGCGCGTGCCCTACCTGCGGCGGCACCGGTGTCATGCGCGAGGTAGACGAGGCGAGCCTGGTGCCCGATGAGTCAAAGACCATCAACGAAGGCGCGGTGCTTCCCTGGGGCACGCTCATGTGGGACCTGATGAAGCAGGTGGCAGGCGAGATGGGCGTGCGCACCGACGTGCCGTTTAACCAGCTCACGCCTCAAGAGCGCGACATTGTGTTCCACGGTCCAGCGGTTAAGAAGCACATTCTCTACGTTCCCAAAAACGGCGAGGGTGCCACGCCGCTCGACTTCACCTATTACAACGCCGTCTATACCGTTGAGAACGCGCTCGCCAAGGTTAAGGACGACAAGGGCTTAAAACGCGTGGCGCGCTTTTTGCGCGAGGGGCCATGTCGTGACTGTGGCGGCACGCGTCTCTCTGAGACCGCCCGCCAGCCCCAGGTGCGCGGTATCAATCTGGCGCAGGCCGCGGCCATGACGCTGGGCGAGGCGATTGAGTGGGTGCACGGGGTGCCCGTATCCTTGCCGGCCGAGATGCGGCCCATGGCGATGGATATCTGCGATTCGTTTTTGAGCGCGGCCCGTCGCCTGGTCGATCTGGGTCTCGACTACCTTTCGCTCGATCGCGCCGGCGCCACGCTCTCCACGGGCGAGCGTCAGCGCGTGCAGCTCGCCCGCGTGGTGCGCAACCGATCGACGGGCGTGCTCTATGTGTTGGACGAGCCTTCAATCGGCTTGCATCCTGCCAATGTCGACGGCTTAGTGGGCGTGATGCGCGATCTGGTGGATGACGGCAACACCGTGGTTGTTGTCGACCACGATACACGTGTGCTGGTGGAAGCCGACTATCTGGTCGAGATGGGCCCCGTTGCCGGAGCAGGCGGCGGTAATGTGATTGCCGCTGGCACGGTGGACGAGGTCGAACAATCGCAGGGCAGCCGCATCGCCCCGTTTTTGCGCGCAGACCCCAAGCGTATGCGTCCGCAGGTGACTGACGAGGAAATGTTCGATCAGGGCCACATCCGCATGGCAACCGATGCCATCCATACCGTCAAACCGCTCGAAGTCGATATACCGCGCGGTCGCCTTGTCGCGGTGACGGGCGTTTCGGGTTCGGGTAAGACGACGTTGGTGCTCGAGACACTCATCCCGGCGCTTAAGGCCCAGGCAGCTGGCGAGCGCCTGCCAAGCCATGTGCGCTGGGTCGACGCCGAGGGTATCGCACGCGCAAACCTGATTGACGCTACACCTATCGGCGCCAACGTGCGCTCGACGGTAGCGACATATGCCGGCATCCATGATGAGTTGCGTCGTGCCTTCGCCCGTACGCCCGAGGCCAAGGCAGCCGGCTACAAGGCGGGTGCCTTTAGCTACAACACCGGTGCCTTGCGCTGCCCTACGTGCGATGGCACAGGCTCGATATCGCTCGACGTGCAGTTTTTGCCCGATGTCGAGATCACCTGCCCGGCATGTCGCGGCTCACGTTATGCAGACACGGCGTCGCATATCCATCGCGAGGGCAAGGACGGGAGCAAGCTTGCGTTGCCGCAGCTCATGTCCATGAGCGTGGACGAGGCTCTCGACGCCACGGTGGGGCTCAAGAAGGTTCAGGCGCGCTTGCTGACCTTGCACGACCTGGGCTTGGGCTATCTTACACTCGGTGAGCCCACGCCGGCGCTTTCGGGCGGCGAGGCGCAGCGTTTAAAGCTTGCGAGCGAGATGGGCCGCGTGCAGGACGATGCCGTATTCGTATTCGACGAGCCCACGATCGGCCTGCATCCGCTCGATGTTCAGGTGCTGCTGAACGTGTTTGACGGCCTCGTCGCCAAGGGCGCCACGGTTATCGTGATCGAGCACGATCTCGACCTTATCCGCAATGCCGATTATGTGATCGACATGGGGCCGGGCGGTGGCGATGCGGGCGGGCAAGTCGTCTGCGCCGGCACGCCGGGGGACATCGCGGCCTGCTCCAAGAGCATTACCGGCCGCAATCTATAGGCAAAGCGACAAAGGGGCAGCCCTTTGTCGCTTTGATGCCAAAACCAATTTCTCAAGGGTTAGAGGGTTTGAAAATCTACCATTTCTACCCCGTCTCCAAATGGCAGGTTTGCTACATGCCAGCAAAACCTGTTTGGCGCAAGGCCTCGTAGAGGACGATGGCGGCGCTGTTGGAGAGGTTGAGTGCGCTGATGCGGTAGTCGTCCGGATTGACGAAGTTGCCGCAGATATCCTGCCGAAGGATGGCCTCATGGCCGCCCTCGGTATGTCCGAGCGATTCCTCGTGGGCTTCCCAGGCCTCGGCGTTGTCGAGTGAGTCACAATCGCGCAGCATGGGGATGCGCTCGCAGCGCTCGGGCGCTGCGGCGAGCAGCCCTTCGGGAATCCCCGAGCTTTCGCTGCCAAAGACCAAATAGTCGCCGTCACGGTAAGTGCTTTGCGCATAGGTTCGGCGTGCCTTTTTGGTCAGCAGATGCAAGCGGTCGTCGGCGGGGGAGAGGTCATTGCGCACAAGGAAATCCTCCCAGCTGGCATAAGTCGTCACGTCCAAGTTTTGCCAGTAGCCCAGGCCGGCGCGACGCACCGTTTTGTCGTCGAGCGAAAAGCCCAGTGGCTCCACCAGATGCAGGCGGGCGCCGGTGACCACGCAGGTACGGCCGATATTACCCGTATTAGCCGGAATCTCGGGCGCATACAGTACGATATTGAACATGAATCTCCTTGGCATAGAACGAAAAACCACCACGAAGGGGCAGTTGAACTGCCTCCCATTTCTTGGACATCGGGAAATGGGAGGTTTTCCATGAGTATAGACCTCAGGGTGAAGCACGACCTGGAGTCCAGGAGGCGGGCCGTCGAGCTCTTCGACGCCGGCGTCGGCTGCAAGCCGGCGGCCGAGGCCCTGTCCGTCCCCCGCGAGACCGTGAGAGAATGGCAGTGGGTATACCGGGCGTTCGGAAGCGAGGCGCTGCTGTCCATGGGCGGGAAACAATCCAGGTACACATTCGAGCAGAGGGTCGCCGCGGCGTCGGCCGTGGTCGACGGCGGGATGGCGAAGACCGACGCCATGGCCGAGTTCGGGATCAGGTCGAAGTCCCCGCTGGAGCGCTGGTGCAGGCTCTACCGCGAGGGCGGCGCCGAGGCGCTGCGGCCCGGACCGAAGGGCAGGCCGAGGGGGTCGAGGTCGAAACCCCGGGCCCGCACCCGCGAGCAGGAGCTCGAGGAGCGCTGCCGCAGGCTCGAGGCCGAGGTCGCCTACCTAAAAAAATTGCGCGCCCTGGTCGAGCGGGACGGGCTCTGACCAGGGCGGCGGCCGAGGCGGTGAGGGCGCTGAGGGCGGAGGGGCACTCCCTGCGCCACCTGCTGGAGTGCTCGGGGCTCAGGAGGTCGACCTACTACTACGCGCTGGCGCACCCGCGGAGGCCGACCAGGCCCGAGCTGCGCGACGCCGCGGCCGAGATATTCTCGCGCACCGCCAACGGCTGCGGGCACCGGCAGATAGCCATGTGCCTGCGCGCCGAGCTGGGCGCGGTCGTGGCCGACAAGACCGTGCTCAAGATGATGCGCGAGATGGGCATCCGGTGCGCGATACGCCGCCGGGGCTCCCGCCGCCGGTACAGCTCCTACAGGGGGCTCGTGGGGAGCACGTTCGAGAACGTCATCGCGAGGGATTTCGGCGCCGAGGGGCCGTGGCAGAAGCTCGGCACCGACGTCACCGAGTTCAAGGTCGCCGGCGCCAAGGCCTACTGGGCCCCGGTGCTCGACTTCTGCACGAAGGAGATCGTGGCGAGCGACATATCGACCTCTCCGGACCTCGCCCAGCAGCACAGGATGCTCGACCGGCTCCTCGAGGCCCTGCCCGACGGGGCGGCACCGACCATGCACTCGGACATGGGCTGGCAGTACCAGCACGAGTCCTACACCTCCAGGCTGGAGGGGGCGGGCATCACCCAGAGCATGTCGCGCAAGGGGAACTGCATCGACAACGCCGCCACCGAGCAGCTCTTCGGCCACGTGAAGGACGAGTTCTACCGCGGCAGGGAGTGGGGCAGCTTCGAGGACTTCAAGCGCGACCTGGAGGAGTACATAGCCCATTGGAACACGCGGCGCAGGCAGGTAAGATTGAAGGGCCTGACGCCGGAGGAGTTCCGGAACCGGGCCCTTGCGGCGTAGTCGCTATTTATTCAGTCCAAGTTTCGGGGCGCAGTTCACAGTCACCTTCGTGGTGGTTTGATGGTTACGTGGGCGGAAAACGCCCACTTGGATAACCTAAGCGCGGTGCCAGTCGGTCAGGCAGGCATCAAGGGCGGCGATGAGCGCATCCTTGTCCATGTGACGGCCGATGATGCACAGGCTCGTCATGCGGTCGCCCGTCTCGTCGTCCCAAATCTGCATGATCTCGGGGTTCTCGTCGATGATCTTCTGTTTCTCGCCCTCGGGCGCCGAGTCAACGAACAAGCCGTTCTCCATCAGGCGCATCTGGCGGCCGGCCTGCTCGAACATGTAGCACATGTCCGGATCGCCGGTCTGCCACAGCGGACCCTTGACGCGAATGACCTCGTCGGGCCACTCCTGCTCAACAAAATCGGTGAACTTCTGCAGGTCAAACGGCTTACGGCGCGAGTACACAAAGGTCTCGATGTCGTACTCGAGCACCTCGGGGTCGTCGTGCTCCTCGGGATGCTCCATGGCCTCGATCCAGGCGGCGGAGTTGTAGGCGCGCATAAAGTCGAAGCGATCGGTATCGAGCAGCTCCTCCATGGGGACCTCGCCGTTTTGAGCCTCGATAATCACGGCGTCCTTCTGCAGGCTGCGCACGATGGCCTTGAGCTCGGCGATCTGCTCAGGGCTCACGGTATCGGTCTTGTTGAGGATCAGCGTGGAGCAAAACTCGATCTGCTGGATGAGCAGGCTCTCGATGTCGTCCTCGTCGATATCCTCGGCCAGCAGGTCGCGACCGCCGTTGAACTCGTCGTACATGCGGGCGCAGTCGACCACGGCAACGATGTTGTCGAGCGCGAGCTTGGGTTCGCCGCCCACTTTGGCCTCGTCGCAGAAGCTCGAGATGGTGTAGGCGATGGGGATAGGCTCGCAAATACCGGAGGCCTCGATGATGATGTAGTCGAACTTGCCCGAATCGGCAATGCCCTGCAGCTGGTTGGCCAGGTCGTCCGAAAGCGTGCAGCAGATGCAGCCGTTGGTGAGCGGGATGAGGTCGTCGGTCTCGGAAAGGCCACCGTCGGCGATAAGGCTGGCGTCGACGTTGATCTCACCGATATCGTTGACGATCACGGCGGCGCGGATACCGCCGTCGTTGGCGAGGATATGGTTGAGCAGCGTGGTCTTGCCGGCACCGAGGTATCCGGTAAGCATGATGATCTTCACGGGTTTGTTGGGCATGTGCCCTCCTTTGTTAGACATGGCTTACAGTAAAATCATATGCCAAACGCCTGCTCTTATACCCACGCGCCGGCAAATAACACAGGCTACTCCCAGGCTCCCCATACATCGGGGCAATAACCGACGGTGGCCTTTTTGCCGTTGCGCACGATGGGCTCGGCCAGTGCCTGCTGATTCTCGAGCAGCTTATCAAAGCGCTGGCTGGGAGTGAGGTGCTGGATAAGTGCGAGTGTCTCCTCGTCCTTGGCTTTGGGGTTGAGCAGCTTGTCGATGCCGCCGACCGCCTGCATCACGCTCGTGAGCTCGCCTTTGCTCATCTCCTTTTCCCTAAGGTCAATAAACTGCACCTTAATGCGGCGTTCCTTAAAATAGCGTTGGGCCTTCTTGGTATCGAAGGACTTTTTGGTGCCGAAGATTTGCACGTTCATAGCATGTTCCGCCGTTCTAACGAACGGCGGTCACCTCGACGCTGCAAAGCCATCTGATGGGCAATCTGCCTTTCAATCGTCGGGCGCGGGCAACAGCCCAGCGCCCTCCTCTTTCAAGGCACCTTGCCTCATCAGCTGGCTTTTCGCTGACATTGATAGAACGTCGAGGTGACCACCGCTGGACTTATCGAATGAAGTTGGTGCGCTCGCGATCGGCTTCGGACGCGCTGATGCCGGCGGCCTGTCCTGCTTCGATACATTGCAGGAGCCAGGCCATGTTCTTGCCGATGTTGCGCATGGTGGCAAGGCCCTCGGCATCCCCATCGGCGTCGCCGGGCACGCGACCAAAGACGTTGTTCCAGTACGTGGAGGCGACTACGGGCATCTGGTTGATGGTGAAGTACTTGTTGAGCACATCGAAGGTGGTCGACGTGCCACCGCGACGGGCGACAGCGACCGCGGCGCCGGGTTTGTGCGCAAAGGCGTGCCCGCCCGCATAGAAGGCGCGGTCGAGGGCCGAAAGGATGCGTCCGCTGGGGTGCGCATAGTAGACGGGTGAGCCAAAGACAAAGCCGTCTGCCTGCTCAGCGGCAGCGATGAGCTCGTTCACCACGTCGTCGTCAAAGGTGCAGCGACCCCCAAGCTTGCCACACTGGCCGCAACCGATACAATCACGAATGGGCTTGGCGCCCAGCTGAAACACCTCGGTATCAATGCCTTCGGCATTGAGCTGCTCGGCGACTTCGGCGAGCGCCCGGGCGGTGTTTCCGTTTGCCTTGGGACTGCCGTTGACCAAAAGAACCTTCATCACAAACTCCCTCTGCTGTCGGTGACTTCTGCTGAGAATTATCTCACGTTGCGTGCGATGACGTTGGCATGGTGCGGGCGATGTTTATCCCGCAACGTTCTTAAGGGCGTTCATGCCTAAGGCCATCTAGGGGCATTGCGGTACGGCATGGGGAATGCATTGGGAAACGTTCGATAAATGCTTATAAACACGTTTTTGACGGCATACGTTGACAGATATACTTGTTGAGTTCAAAAGCATGGGAACGGAGATGGTTGCATGGCACAGCCGGAGACATCACACACAGTGGGGCTTGCGCTCGAGGGAGGCGGCTACCGCGGTATGTATACGGCGGGCGTGCTCGACGTTTGGATGGAGCACGGTTTGACCTGCGATCATATGGTGGGTGTCTCGGCGGGCGCGGCGTTTGGCTACAACTTTAAATCGCGCCAGATCGGCCGCGCCATTCGCTACAACAAAGCCTATTGTGCCGACAAGCGCTATGCGAGCGTGACAAGCTGGTTGCGAACCGGTGACATGTTCAATGCCGATTTTGCCTATCATGAGGTGCCGCTTGAGCGCGATCCTATCGACTTAGAGGCGTATCGCGCCTGCCCCATGCGATTTACGTGCGTGTGTACCGATATCGAGACGGGCAAGGCCGTCTATCACGATCTGCCGTATGGCGACGAGCGCGATATCGAGTGGATTCGGGCATCGTCGGCGATTCCCGTGGCGACCAAGCCCGTCTGGATTGATGGACATCGATATCTGGATGGCGGTGTGGCCGATTCTATTCCCAGCGCATGGCTGTTTGCGCAGGGGTATGACCGTAACATCGTGGTGCTGACGCAGCCGGCGGGCTTTGTGAAACAACCCAATAGCTTGATGCCTATGCTGCGCCGCGTGTTTCGCCGCTATCCAGAGTTTGTCGCGGCGCTTGAGCACCGGCACGAGGTTTATAACGCCACGCTCGATGACCTGACGCGTCGCGAGGCCGGCGACGAGGTTTTTGTGGTGCGTCCGAGCGAATCGGTGAAGGTGCCATCGCTGTGTCGTGAGCCAGAGGAGCTCGAACGTATCTACCAGGTCGGTCGGCGTGATGCGGAGGCCACGTTGCCCGCACTAGAGGTGTATCTGGCAGGGTAGAGCCACGGTCGCTGACTCGGCGGAAAGTGCATCTCAGAATGAGCCTTCGAAATGGGGCATAGTTTCCCATGGAGACCGCTCGGGAAAGCGTGCCCCACTTTTCGGCCGTAGTTTGGGACACAGTTTCCCGTTGGGCGGATTTCGGAAAGCATGTCCCAGAATTTGCGCCCAGAACGGGATACAGTTTCCCAGACGGCGGATTCCGGAAAGTGCATCCCGGAATCTACGTCTAGACTGGGACACAGTTTCCCGCTGACTCTCTATATGGAAAACGCATCCCAGAATGGAGGTCCAAACTGGGATGCGCTTTGCGCTATTGAAGATATGAGGCTGCGAATCAGCTGCTCGGCCTATGCCTATGCCTGTTGCCAGGCATCGACAAGCTCCGTGGCTGCGACACGGGGGTCGTCAGCGCTGCAGACGGCGCTCACCACAAAGAAGCCGTCGACGCCGGTGGCCTTGAGCTGCGGCAGATCGGCTTTTTTGACGCCGCCGCCGACCACGATGGGAACGGGGCTTGCCTCATGGAGCGCGGCCAGGTCCTCAAAGCTCTTGGTGATGATGGAGCCATCTGCCGCGCGTCCACAGTCGCGCTTGGTCTCGGTCTCGTGGAGCGGGCCGATGCCCAGGTAGTCGACTAGGCTCATGTCGGCGGTCTTGACGTACTCGAGCATTTCCTCGCAACGGGCCGAAAGGCCCACGATGGCATCGGGGCCCAGAAGCTTGCGGCAGACCTCGACGGGAATATCGCTCTGGCCCACATGCACGCCGTCGACGGCGATACCCTGTTCGCGTGCGGCGAGTACGCAGTCCAGACGGTCGTCGATAAGCAGGGCGACCTTGCCGGTCTTGCCGGCGCGAGCGATAGCCTGCGCGGCGTCGCCCGTCAGCGCGATGATCTCGCGGGCACTTGCCACCTTGGAGCGCACCTGGATGCAGGTAAAGCCGGCATCGAGCGCCTGCGCTACCACATCGCCCACGGGACGTCCCAGCGTGTTTTCGGGGCCGAGTACCAGATAGGCCGAGATATCAAGGTTGTCGCGGATGCTCATCGTGCTTCCTCCTGCTTTTTGATTTGCGCTTCCATGCGCTCGAGTTTGCCGGTCATGGTGTCGGTAAAACCGGGTCGAATATCGGCTTTGAGAACGACTTCGGTGCGGATGCCCTTGCTTGCCAACACAAAGGTTGCGTCGCGTACGACCTGCATGACCTCGTCCCAGTCGCCCTCGATCTCGGTGAACATCGAGGTGGTGCGGTTGGGAAGGCCGCTCTCGCGAATGACGCGCACGACCTCGGCGACCTCGGCGGACAGCTCGTCGCCTGTGCCGCACGGGGCGATGGCTACGGCGACGAGTGTGTTCATGTCGGCAGCGGTTGCGGGTTCGGACATGACTTATGCCTCCTCGAGCTCGAGGTGGTTATTCGCAATATCCTGAGCGGTCGCGCGGTAGAGTTCGTCGATAAAGGCGACCTTAAAGCTTGCCGGGGCATCAGCGACAGCGGCGGCACGCGTGCCGGCAACGTTGTAGACAGCGGTACCGCAGATGGCTGCCGTAAACGGATCGGCGGCGCAAGCGTACACGGCCAGGACGCCGCCCTGCGAGCAGCCACAGCCGGTAATCTTGGACATGAGCGGGCTGCCGCCGTGGGACTTGGCCACGGTCGTGCCGTCGGTAATCAGGTCGACTTCGCCCGAGACCACTACGGCGCCGCCGGTGTAGCGGGCGAGTGCCACGGCAGCGCCGCGGGCGGCGTCGACCGTATCGGTGGTATCGACACCGCGCACGCGGCTCAGGTCAGCCGCCTCGCCTTCAAGACCCCACAGGCCGGCGAGCGCGATGATCTCGGAGGCGTTGCCGCGCACGATGGCGGGCTTGTACTGCTTGAGCTCGTTTACCAGCTGGGTGCGCAGGCTACCGATGCCCAGGCCCACCGGATCGAGCACCCAAGGTTTGCCGGCGTCGTGTGCCGCTTTGGCCGCACGGGGAATCGTCTGCTCGTAGATGGGGAAGAGCGTGCCCATGTTGAGATAGATGGAGCCGCCGCCTGCAACGAGCGCCTCGCCCTCGTCGGGCAGATAGACCATGGCGGCCGAACCGCCTACGGCGAGCTGCGCGTTGGCGACAAAGTCGATCGTCACCGTGTTGGTGATGGAGCCGGCCATCGGGTTGGTGGCGCGAATCTCCTCCACGGCCTTGACCACATTTTGTTTAAGCTGTTTCGAATCAATCACTGCACATGCCTCCTTGGCATAGAAAAGGGGCGCTGTGCATAGACAGCGCCCCTGTAAAGGCGGCATGCTCCCTACGCCAGCATTAACTGACAGGTTCAAAGGATTGAGCCCCATGCCCTCTCAGCCTTGTGGTTTGCACCGCCGGCACTCCCGCATCGAATCTGTTGTTCCCTATACTAGCGCACCTGCCAAAAAGGGACAGGTTTATTTTGGCAGGTGGCAACTGGGTCGTTGCATTTTCCCAGATAAAACCTGCCAAAATAAACCTGTCCCTTTTTGGCAGGTCGCTACAATGGATACGGTGAAAATGACTGGGGGACTCTATGATCAAACTTGTGCTGACCGATATGGACGATACGCTGATTCCAGCCGGGCATGACGGCGCCAGCGACTACGCCATCGAGGGCATTCATGCCATGCAGGCGGCGGGCCTGCACTTTGGCCCGGTTTCGGGCCGTCAGCCGTCCGCGATGGGCTGGATGTTTCGTAATCGCTCCGAGTGCTTCTCGACCGGTGCGTTCTGCAACGGCCAGGTCATGTTTGTCGACGGCGAGGTGGTAGCCTCGCATGCGACCGACAACACCGCCCTTATTCGCTTGGCTGACTACTTGGAGCAAGAGACCGACGATACCTATCTGAAGGTCTACAGCCTGGGTGATGACTTTTGGGACAATGACGCCTATTGCGTGACGAGCGATCCTGGGCGCGTGCGTCGCGCTATGGAGTCGGGCGGCAACGCGTGGCTCAAAGGCGAAGAGGCCCCGTGCCGTCCCGTTGTCGGTGACGCGCCGGTGTTCAAGGCGAATATCTGGAGTGCCCGTTCGCGTGAGGGGCTCGCGGAGCTACGCGAGCGCGTTGCCGCCGAGGTGCCGGAACTTTCGCTCGTGTTTCCCAACAACCGAGTGCGCCTGTTTGACATCCTTCCGGCTGGTTGGGACAAGGGCTGTGCCACGCTGGAGCTGGCGCGTGCTTTGGGCCTGACGCCCGACGAGGTGGCGGTGTTCGGCGATTCCGATAACGATCTGCCCATGATTAATGCCGTTTCCAACTCCGTTGCAGTCGCCAATGCCAATGAGGCCGTCACGGCTGCCGCGCGTTGGCATATCGGCGCTGCGGCAGACGATGCGGTTGCCGGGGCTCTGCATCAGATTGCCGCCTGCGCCGCGACGGGGGCGATGCCGTTGTTTATGCGCCAGATGGACGCGACGGGTCATGGCGTCACGAACGTCTAGGGAGAAAGTCATGAAGCTTCAGCAGCTCAGGTATGTTGTTAAGGTTGCCGAATGCGGCAGCATTACCGAGGCCTCGCGCCGGCTCTTTGTGTCGCAGCCTTCGATTACCGCGTCGATTCGCGATCTCGAAAACGAGATGGGTGTGCACATCTTTGAGCGCACCAACAAGGGCGTCATTGTGTCCGAGGAAGGCGAGACATTCTTGGGCTACGCGCGCCAGGTACTCGATCAGGCCGACCTGCTCGAGGGCAAGTACAAGGGCGCATCCGAGCAAGTGCCGCACTTTAGTGTGAGCTGTCAGCATTATTCCTTTGCCGTTAATGCGTTTGTCGACGTGATCCGTGAGTTCGATGCCGCGCGCTACGACTTTACCCTGCGCGAGGAACAGACTCACGAGATCATCGAAGATGTCGCGCACATGAAGAGTGAACTGGGCATTCTGTACTTATCCGAACATAACCGCGAGGTTATCGAGCGCATGCTGGTGGCCAACGAGCTCGTATTCGAAGGACTCTTCTGCGCCACGCCGCACGTCTTTGTATGCGCCGACCATCCACTGGCGGACCACGCCAGCGTGACGCTCGAGGACTTGGAAGACTATCCGTTCCTATCCTATGAACAGGGCAGCTACAACTCGTTTTACTATTCCGAGGAACTGACCTCGACGTTTGAGCGCCGCAAGAATATCCGCGTGCGCGACCGTGCGACCTTGTTCAACCTAGCCATGGGTCTCAACGGCTACACGGTGTGTTCGGGCGTGATTAGCCACGAGCTTAATGGCCCCGGTATTATCTCGATTCCGCTCGATGTGGATGAATACATGGAGATTGGCATTATCACGCGCAAGAATACGACGCTCACGCGCTATGGACAGGCTTATGTCGAGGCCATCCGGAGGCATATCTAACCGGTAGCGTTTGATGTTGCTGTCTTGGGCTGTCGAAATGGCTATAGGAAAACTATATGGCAAACATATATAAACGCATATTTTACGATAACCAGGAGTGCGCTCATACTCTTTCTCGCCAAAGCATTCCATGCAAAAGGAGATTCCTATGAGCAATTCCACCCAGCTCAAAGCGCCGTTTCGCGCCGATATCGTCGGCAGTTTTCTTCGTCCGCAGGCCGTAAAGGACGCCCGCGCTGCCTATGCGGCAGGCGCGCTTGATGCCGAGGGACTTAAGGCAGTCGAGGACGAGGCCATTCGCGATTTGGTGGCAAAGCAAAAGGCCGCCGGCCTACAGGTCATCACCGATGGCGAGTTCCGCCGCAGCTACTGGCACCTCGATTTTATGTGGGGTCTCAACGGCATCGAGCGCCGCACCTCGCGTACGGGCTATATGTTCCACGATGAGGAGACTACCGCCGACACCGCCGTGGTGACCGGACCTATTAGCGGCGAGAACCATCCGTTCGTCGAGCACTTCAAGTTTGTCAAGGCGCTTGAGGGCAAGGGCCAGGTCGCGCGGCAAACCATTCCGGCGCCGATCCAGACGTTCTCCGAAGTCACGCTCGACCGCTGCGATGGCCAGCAGGAGAGCCTGCACGCCGTCTACAAGACCGACGAAGAGCTCGCCGATGCCATCGCCGCGGCATACCGCACCGTGATTGCCGATCTGTATGCCGCGGGTTGCCGCAACATCCAATTTGATGACTGCACCTGGGGCATCTATTGCGATACTGACTTTGTGTCCAAGACCGGCATGAGCCCGGTTGACCTGCAAAAGGTGAGCGAGCTGGGCGTGGCGCTCAACAATGCCGCCATCGCGGGCAAGCCTGACGACTTGGTGATCAATACGCATGTATGCCGTGGCAACTACCACTCTACTTATGCCTTTGAGGGCGGCTATGATCCCATCGCCCCGTACCTGTTTGCGCATGAGGACGTCGACGCGTTCTATCTGGAGTTCGACACTCCGCGTGCCGGTGGCTTTGAGCCGCTCAGGTATGTTGCGCCCGGTAAGAAGGTCGTGTTGGGCCTGGTGACCACCAAGGCAGCCGAGCTCGAGGACGAGGACGCGACCGTCGAGCGTATTCATGAGGCAGCAAAGTACGTGCCGCTTGAGAATCTGTATCTGTCTCCGCAGTGTGGCTTTGCCAGCTGCGAGATTGGCAACAAGCTGACCGAAGGTGAGCAGTGGGCAAAGATCGCGCTGGTCAAGCGTATTGCCGAGCGTGTTTGGAAATAGCGGTACCGCTTGCAAGCGACGGCGCGTGCGAGACATGGCGTATCGCGTACAATGGTTCGGACCGTATCGTTCGGGCAGGTTATCCGCTATTCCCGAGCGCCCTTCCATTCGAAAGGACATCCATGTCCCAGTCCTCGACGCCCGCCGTCACCGATGCCATCTACGACGCTTCGTCGCTCGGCCGCCCGCGCATGTTCCTGCTCGGTCTGCAGCACCTGTTTGCCATGTTTGGTGCCACGGTGCTGGTGCCCGTGCTCACCGGCCTTTCGGTATCGGCAACGCTTTTGTTTGCCGGCTTGGGCACGCTACTATTCCACTTCCTGTCACGCGGTAAGGTCCCCGCATTTTTGGGCTCATCGTTTGCCTTTATTGCCGGTTATGCCGCAATCGCGCCCAACGGCGAGGCCGAGCTATTGCCCTACGCTTGTCTGGGCGTTGCCTGCGCTGGTTTGCTCTACCCGGTGCTTGCGGCGCTCTTCCGCGCGTTTGGCGCCAAGCGCGTCATGCGCTTCTTCCCGCCGGTGGTGACTGGCCCCATTGTCATTTCGGTCGGTCTGATCCTGGCGAGTTCCGCTATTGCCAACTGCCAGACTAACTGGCTCGTTGCCGTGGTTGCCGTCGCCGTAATCGTCATCTGCAATATTTGGGGTCGCGGCATGGTCAAGATCGTGCCGATTTTACTGGGCGTCGTGGTGAGCTATTCCGTTGCGGCTGCGCTGGGCGAGGTCGATTTCTCCGGCGTCGCAGCCGCTCCCTGGCTTGGCTTGCCCGTCGTGTGGGACAACACGGTGTTTGCACTCTTTGGGCCGCAGTTCGATAGCGGCCTTGCCACGACGGCCATCATCACCATCATGCCGCTGGCCTTTGCAACCATGATCGAGCATATCGGCGATATATCCGCTATTGGCTCCACCTGCGAGCGCAACTACATCGCCGATCCCGGCCTGCATCGCACGCTGCTCGGTGATGGTCTCGCCACGATTCTGGCTTCGCTCTTTGGCGCTCCGGCCAACACCACGTATGGCGAGAACACCGGCGTGCTCGCCCTGACGCGTGTGTTTGACCCGCGCGTGATTCGCATTGCCGCGTGCTGCGCCATCGTGCTTTCGTTCTGCCCCAAGTTCGCTGCCGTGATCGCCGCCATGCCGGCATGCGTTATCGGCGGCGTGTCGCTCGTGCTCTATGGCATGATCAGCGCCGTGGGCGTCCGTAACCTCATCGAGAACCAGGTCGATTTCCAGAACAACCGCAACGTGCTGGTGGCCGCTCTGGTGCTCGTGCTTTCACTCGGCATTGCCTACAGCGCCGCCGGTGCCATCGTGCTGGAGCTGGGCGGCGTGACGATTTCGCTTTCGGGCCTTGCCGTGGGCTCGCTGGTGGGCATCGTGCTCAACGCGATTCTGCCTGGCAACGACTTTGAGTTCGCCGTTTCTGAACTTGAGGAGACTGTCGAGTAGTAGTTGTGTTCAGCTAAATCAAAAAAATGGCGCCCGTGCGTACGCGTGGGCGCCATTTTTAATGCGTCAGTATCCAGTGTATGCCGCGGGCCATGCGCACATCGGTTTGGGCAAAGTGGTTACCGGGGTTGAGCTCGAAGGTCGCGGGGATGCCTCGGTCGCCGAGTAGTTTTTCCATTGCGCGCGTGTCGTCGAGTACGTGCCGCATCATGCGGTTGGGCGTCTTGGTCTCCTTTTTGCCGAGTGATAGATAGACGGCGTTGGGCGCGGCTGGCATCGTGTGCCCGTGTGCGTAATCGACAAATCCGGGAAACCATAGGGACCCCGATGCGCTTGCGGCACGGTTAAAGGCATCGGTCTGCCAGAGCGACCAAAGCGAAAAGAGACCCGCCAATGAGTAACCGGCAATGCCGCGCCAGGTAGGCGGGCAGGGAAGTGATGGCTCGACCTCTGGGATTATCCGATTCAGCAGTTCATCGAGAAACTCGGACGCCTGACCACCAAAGGGCTCGGCATCGCGCACGGTTCCGTCGCATTCCCAAGGGCTCAGCTCGCGATTCCAATTGAGCCCGCCAATGGCGACCAGGGTGAATGGCGGGCAATCAAGCTCAAGACAACGGCTATAGACCTCGGTGCCGTCACCCATGACCGCGGGAAGGAAAATGACGGGCGCGCTTTCGACATGCCTTGAATGAATGGTTATCTGCTTTTGACGCGCTTCCATGACAAGCTTCTCTCTGCATTTCGACATCTACAAATACGATTGTCGCACGTCGGCGTAGGGACCGTCGCTAAAAGAAAGGCGCAGAGCCGCTTGATACGACTCTGCGCCTTGAGGTTTTGCTTTGGCAGCTTTGCCCTTACGCTACAAAGAAGTAGACGAGGAAGGCGAGTGCTGCGATCCACATGAGCGGCTTGATCTTGGAGGCCTCGCCCTTAAAGAGCGCGACAACCACGAAGGCGATAAAGCCCAGACCGATGCCGGCAGAGATGGAGTAGGTGAAGGGCACGCCGGCGACAATCATGAACGCTGGGAAACCCTGCGACACGTCGGACCAGTCGATCTCGGAGGCCTCGCTCATCATGAGGTAGCCGACGTAGACCAGAGCACCGCAGGTGGCGGCGCTGGAAACGATGGTGACGATGGGGGAGAAGAACGCGGCGAGAATGAACAGCACGCCGGTGGTGACGGAGGTGAGGCCGGTGCGGCCACCGTCGGCAGCACCAGAGGTGGACTCGACGAAGGTGGTGATGGAGGAGACGCCCATAAAGCCACCGGCAGCGGCGGCCACGGAGTCGACGACCAGGATGGGACGGATGTCCTCGACATTGCCGTCCTCGGTCAAGAACTCGCCCTGCTTGGCGACGGCCATCGCGGTGCCCATGGTGTCGAAGAAGTCACTCATGAGCAGCGAGAAGGCAACGACGAGCAGCATCGGGTCGGTCAGGACCTTCACGATGGCCATGTTGCCATCAGCAGTGCTGGCAAACGGGGCGCCAAAGGTCGAGAAGTCGAGCGGTGCGATGAGACCCTCGGGCGCATGGGTGACGCCCAGCGGGATACCGGCGATGACGGCGACGATGATGCCGATGAGCAGTGAGCCCGGCACGTTGCGGGAAGCAAGGGCAACCGTCACGACGATGGAGATGATGCCGACGATAAAGGTGGGGGAAGCGATATCGCCCAGGCCGACGAGCGTACCGGCGCCAGCGGTGATGATACCGGCGTCGCACAGGCCGATCATGGCGATAAACAGGCCCAGACCCACCGAGATGGCGTGGCGCAGGACCACGGGGATGGCGTCCATGATGGCCTCGCGCAGGCCGCAAAGGACGAGTAGCAAGATGATGATACCTTCGAGGAAGATAACACTCATGGCAACGTGCCAGTCACCGCCGCACATGGTGGCGGTGATGCCCGCAATCATGGCGTTGATGCCCAGGCCCGACGCACAGGCGAGCGGGCGGTTGGCGAAGATGCCCATGCAGATGGTCATGATGCCGGCGCCCAGACAGGTGGCGCAGGCGAGCGCTCCCGCATCGATGCCAGCGCCCGAGAGCACCGCAGGGTTGACGGCGATGATGTAGGCCATCGCCAGGAATGTTGTCAGTCCAGCGCGAAGTTCGGTCCCGATTGTGGACTTGCGCTCGCTGACGTGAAAAAGTTCGTCCATGCATACCCTTTCCTTGTTCGGCCCCGAGTTTAGGCCGATTGACACGAACTTACCTACTATATCGCCTTTGGAAGGTCGATGTTTCTCGCATGTTGAAGTTCGGCGCTTTGTAACAGGCGGACGGTATTTTTCGCATGAAAATGTGTAGGTACCGTATACTTAAGCAGTTACATTGAACTCTTTGGAGGAACGTATGATTAAAGAGCTCTGCCGCGACGAGGCTATCCTGTCCCAGCGTTGCGAGGTTGCGACTGTCGAGGACGAGTCGGTCGCACAGGACCTGATCGATACCATCAAGTCGCTCGAGGACGCCGGCTGCCTTGCCGCCAACCAGATTGGCGTCACCAAGAAGGTCTGCGTCTATCTGGACGACGCCGGCGAGCCCCACGTGCTCTACAACCCCCGTCTGGTGTTTGGCCTGGGCGCCAGCAAGATGGAGGAGAGCTGCCTGACGCACGACGAAATCACCAAGTCCACGCGCTATATCAAGTGCAAGGTTGCCTTTGACCAGATCGTCGACGGCAAGATGAAGGAGTGCCGCCGCGACTACACGGGCTTTGAGGCACAGATGATCCAGCATATGATCGATCACTGTCTTGGAAAGTTGGTCTAAGGGGACCAAAGTACCGCACCTTGCCGCTCAATCGTCGCTCGCGTACCTTAAGTACGCTTCGCTCCTCTTTCGTGGCAATCTGCGGTACTTTGACCCCTTAGACGACCTGCGAGGTTGACTTGGTTGAGTTTATCTTGCTTGTGTGGTCCGGGCGTGACGTTATTGTCATGTCCGGGCTTTTGTGTTTAGCGCCTATTTGTTTGGTAACAATGAGCTTAACAAGGACGTATGGCTAGGAGGCGCCATGTGCACGAGCATTCGATTTACCGATAATTCCGGCAACATGTATCTGGGTCGCAACCTCGACTGGAGCTTTAGCTACGGCCAACAGGTTCGCGTGATGCCCCGCGGGTTCCATATCCCGTATTCGTTTATCGACGATGCGTCGGCGGCACACGCGGTAATCGGCATGTGCATCGATTACAAGAACTATCCTATGTTTTTCGACTGTGGTAACGATGCGGGTCTGGCTGTGGCAGGGCTCAACTTTCCCGGTTATGCCGAGTATGCCGAGGACCCGGTTGATGGCAAGACCAATATCGCGGCCTATGAGTTTCCCCTGTGGGTGGCAGCGACGTTCTCGACGGTCGACGAGGTCGAGGCTGCGCTGCGCGACACGGTGATTGTTGCCAAATCTGCCGGAGAGGGGCTGGGTGTGTCGCTGCTCCATTGGATTATCGGCGACAGCCGGCGCAGCATCGTGGTCGAGATGATGGCTGACGGTCTGCATGTATACGACGATCCGGTCGACACCCTTGCCAATCAGCCGACCTTCCCGTGGCACATGGAAAACCTGCGCACCTATATCACCGCCACAAGCGATTTTCCTCAGACGGCGACATGGCGTGGCGCCGAGCTCAAGCCCTATGGCGCGGGTGCCGGCATGCGCGGTATTCCGGGTGACTGCTATTCGCCGAGCCGTTTTGTAAAGGCGGCATACCTCAATGCCAATTACCCGCAAAAAGACAGCGAGGCCGAGAACGTCATTCGCATGTTCCGCTCGCTCGAGGGGGTGGCGATGATCGAGGGTGCGTCCAAGATGGGTGACGGCAAGTTCGAGAAGACTATCTACACCGGATGCTTTAGCGCGCGCACGGGCAATTACTATTACTCAACGTATGAGGATCCGTCGATTCGCTACGTGAGCCTGATGGATGCCGAGGGCGCGAGCCCCGATAGGCTCGTGGTTCCCGAGCCGCGTCGTTCGTAGCCGGCGGTTTTACTGCAATGCAAAGCGGCCCTGCGCCTCCTGTGAGGCGCAGGGCCGCTGTCGTCGACGCGCGACGTCGTTAGAAGTTGGCGTCGTTGAGTTGTTCGCTCTCGAGGCCGTCGAGCTGTTGCTGTTCGGGCGTATCGGCGACGCTCCCGAGCAGCTCGGTGGGGTCGAAGTTCATGTCCCTACCGGCTTCGTTGATGTTGACAAGGTCGTTCGAGAAGATATCGACATCCATTTCCTCGGCTTCCTCGATCTGAACTTCGAGCTGGAGTTATTGGCGAGCAGCGCCGCGCCGCCGATCATGGCAGGTAGGATCAGCCACGGCGCCACTTTGCGCACCAGGCTAAACAGGGCGAAGATGCCGCCCTCGTTGTAGTTGTCGGCCTTCATGGCGATTACCACGTACTTGACCGTGCTGGTCTTGGAGGTTTGCCTCCAGTTTGGCGTGCGCCACGTGGACTCCCTTGGACATCCGGTTATCTGTCTTGGACAGATAACTTTTATGCCGTCTTTATACATACAAGAGCTGTTTGGCACATCGGGTAATTTCAGACAATAATCCCCATCTGGGGATTATTTATGTACGCAGGTAGCATTTCAAAACAGGGGCGCATCCGCTGTATGGCTTTGCTGCAATGTAATAACTGCGGACGCGCTCCTGCTTTGAAACTGAAGAGGGAACTTTTAGACGCGTGCTGCCTGAGCGATACCGGTCTTGGCGCCTGAGCGTTTACCGGCGAGTTCGCAAAAGATCGCGCCGCCGATGATAAGCACGGCGCCCATCAGGCGGACTGGTGTTATGACTTCGCCCAAAAGGGCGGACGAGAACACGACGGCCGAAAGCGGCTCGAGGTAGCCGACGACAGCGACGGTCTGCACGGGCAGTTTGGCGACGGCGCTAAAGTAGAGCAGACAACCGATGCCGGTGTTGACGACGCCGAGCATAGCGACGGCGCGCCAATCGATGGTTGCGGCGATGCTGGCGGACAGGAATGAGGGGGTGCCTTGGGTGACGAGTGTAAGGACCAGCGCGGTCACAAAGGCGGCGCTCACCTGGAGCGCGGAGTTCTCGAGGCCTTCGATGTGCGGCGCGCCCTTGCTGGCGATGACCATCAATGCATAACAGAAGGCCGAGGCGATTCCGCAGACGATGCCCGCAATGGGCATATTGCCGCCTAGACCTTGCGCTGCAATGAGAAAAGCGCCGCAGGCGACTGCGATAAACCCGGCGATTTTGCCACCGGTTAGTTTTTCGCCAAAGATAAACGGCGAGAGGGCCATGACGATGATGGGGCCGCAGTAGTACAGCAGCGAAGAAACGCCGACGCCGATCGTCTGATAAGCGCGGAACAGAATAATCCAGCTGGCGCCCAGCGCGGCTCCCGAGAGGAGGAGGGCTGCGGCTTCGCGGGGGCGAGAAGGCGCCTGCAGCTTATGGCGTTGGGTAATGGCGAGGATGGCGACAAGCGAAAGGGCTCCCAGAAAAGTGCGTAGCAGCACGATATCGGAGCTCGGGAGTGCGATGGCCGCAGCGATGATGCCGTTGGAGCCAAACAACAACAATGCTGCTAAATACGTAATCAATCCGTTGTTCATGCGCTGCCGTCCCCTCTATATCCGTGCATGTTCACTATGGTTGAACTGGCTTTAGAAGAAAAGCGAATATAATGCATGGAAAACATGACAAAAACTCATGCAAAGGTGGAGGTATGTCGTGGAAACGAATATTCAAAAGATGCAGGTGCTGCTGGAGACCGTGCGCGCTGGAAGCTTTACGCGTGCTGCCGAGCGCCTGAGCTACTCGCAATCGGGCGTGAGCCGCATGGTGGCCGATCTTGAGGCCGATTGGGGCTTTAAGGTACTCGACCGCAGTCGTGAAGGTGTTGCTCTTTCTGCTGACGGGCGGCAGGTCATGCCGGCTGTCGAGGCGCTCTGCGAGGAATTCGTTCGCTTGCAGCGACGGGTGGATGAGATGCGCGGGCTCATGCGCGGCAAAGTCTGCATCGGTACGTTTTCGAGCGTGGCGACCCACGTGCTGCCGCCGGTGATTGCGCGTTTTCGTGCTGATCATCCAGACGTCGATTACGAGTTGCTGATGGGCGACTATTCAGAGATTGAACAATGGGTGGCAGAGGGTCGCTGCGATCTGGGCTTTATCCCGCGTGAGCCCCGAGAAAACGGCATGACATCGCTGCCTTTGGTGCGTGACGAGTTAATGGCGGTAGTGCCGTCAGGCTCGTTGTTTGCTACGGCGGAGGTTGTCTCTCTTGCCGACTTGGCCAACGAGCAGTTTATTCTGCTAGAACGCGGCACCGATGACGAGATTACGCCGCTGTTTCGTCGGGCGGGACTGGCAGTGCACTCAAAACTGTCGACCTGGGATGACTATGCGATTATGGCTATGGTCGAGGACGGCCTGGGTGTGAGCATTCTTCCCGCGCTCATCATGCGCCGCTGTCAGTTCGATGTTGCCGTGCGTCCGCTCGAAGGGCATCCCCATCGGCAGATCAATGCTATATATCGAACGGCCGATGTTTCGCTTGCCGCCGCCCGTTTTCTCGAATACCTCTAAATGGGCGCACGTCGTTATCGCCTTGGGATAAATCTTGAGGTTTAGGTCATGTTATTTTTGAAATTGAACTTTTAGAAATAGCACGGCGCTATACTGCTTGCTAAATTGAACCTTGGTTCAATTCGTGTTCTATAAATTGAACTTTGCCAGCAAGGAGGTTCCTGTGACCCAAGAGACGTTTAGCGATCGTCTGCGACAGGCTATGTCCGATCGCGACGTTCGCCAGTCGGACGTAATCCGCGCATCGGAGATGCTCGGCAAAAAACTCGGCAAGAGTCAGATGAGCCAATATGTGAGCGGCAAGACGATTCCGCGGCGCGATGTGGCAGAGCTACTCGCCCGCATTTTGGAGGTCGATGTTACCTGGCTGCTCGCCGGTGACGCCGATCAAGGCGAGACATCATCGACCCACAACGTTTCCAAGCCCGAACCCCATCCCTCAGATCAAATTGCAAGGAGCACCACCATGCGTACTTTTTCTAAATCCACCAAACTCGAGAACGTTCTGTATGACGTGCGCGGCCCCGTTGTCGACGAGGCAGCCCGTATGGAGGACGAAGGCGAGTGCATCCTCAAGCTCAACATCGGTAATCCGGCGCCCTTTGGTTTCCGCACGCCCGATGAGGTCATTAAGGACATGCGCCAGCAGCTGCCCGACTGCGAAGGCTATTCCAACTCGCGCGGTCTGTTCTCTGCGCGCAAGGCGATCATGCAGTATTCGCAGATCAAGGGCCTGCCCAACGTTCAGATGGAACATATCTACACGGGCAACGGCGTGTCCGAGCTCATTCAGCTTTCGATGAACGCGCTGCTCGACAATGGCGACGAGATTCTGATTCCCAGCCCCGATTATCCGCTGTGGACGGCGTGCGCAACTCTTGCCGGTGGACATCCCGTGCACTATCTGTGTGATGAGCAGGCCGATTGGTATCCCGATCTGCAGGATATGGAGTCCAAGATCACGAGCGCGACCAAGGCCCTCGTCATCATCAACCCCAACAACCCCACGGGCTCGGTCTATCCGCGCGAGGTGCTCGAGGGCATCGTTGAGATCGCGCGCAGGCACCAGCTCATGATTTTTGCCGACGAGATCTATGACCGCCTGTGCATGGACGGCTACGAGCACGTCTCCATTGCATCGCTCGCCCCCGACCTGCCCTGCATTACGTTTAGCGGCCTGTCCAAGTCGCATATGATCGCGGGCTATCGCATTGGCTGGATGGTGCTTTCGGGCAACCAGCGCTGCATGAGCGACTTCATCATGGGCATCAACATGCTCTCCAACATGCGCCTGTGCTCCAATGTGCCGGCCCAGTCGATCGTCCAGACGGCGCTTGGCGGCCATCAGTCGGTCAACGACTACATCCGCCCCGGCGGTCGTGTCTACGAGCAGCGCAACTTTGTGTATGAGGCGCTCAGCAAGATCGACGGCATCTCGGTGGTCAAGCCGCGCGCGGCATTTTATATCTTCCCCAAGATGGATGTTAAAAAGTTCAACATCACCGATGACGAGCAGTTTGCCCTCGACCTGCTGCACGAGAAGAAGATCCTCATCACGCGTGGCGGCGGCTTCAACTGGGCTGAGCCCGATCACTTCCGCATCGTGTACCTGCCGCGCATGGAAGTGCTCAAAGAGTCGCTCGAAGACCTCGCCGATTTCTTTGATCACTACCGCCAGTCCTAATTGGTTCCGCCGTTCTACCGAACGGCGGACCGCTTGACGCTACGCGAGCCGCATTCACGCCAATCTGACGTTCAATTTCGAGGGCGCGACCAGAAGGTCAGCGCCCTCTCATTTCACGTCACCTTGGCGCAAATGCGGCTCGCTCGCTGTCGTGTGCTCAGCTTGCGTCGTTACCATGATCCAAAGGGGACGGAGGAAAACAGATCATTTTCCTTGACTCGCGGAACTATATAACGACGCCGTTGCAGTGGTCGATTTCGTGCTGGATGATCTCGGCGGTGTAGCCCGAGAAGTTTTTGATGCGGTGGACGAAGTTCTCGTCCAAATACTCCACCTTAATGCGACGATAGCGGGTGCAGGGACGCTCGCCGATCAGCGAGAGGCATCCTTCGCTGGTCTGATAGGCATTGACCTGCTCAAGAATTTGAGGGTTGTACATCAGGAGCGTCCTGTTGCCGTCCTTTACGCAGATGATGCGTTTGCGCACGCCGATCATGTTGGCGGCGAGCCCCACGCACTCGTGCTCATGCTCGTGGAACGTATCCAGGAGGTCCTGCCCGATCACGGCATCGTCGGGCCCTGCGTCTTTGGAAGGCAGGCGCAAAAAGAACTCGGATTTCATGATGGGCTTAATCATGGCGGGCTCCTTAAGGTGGACACGTTTGGTTCAGGCCATGATACCGCGACATGTCGCATTAATGTGTGCATATAGATTCTGCAGCTAGATTGGATGGCGACACCATAAACTAATGGACGTTTTGCCGAGAGGCATGAATGTTTAAAGCGCAAAGAGTGCGCGACGGGCCCCGCGAATGGGGCGATGATGCCCGAGAGGGCCAAGAAGGAGTCTCATGTCCGAGAACGAAAAGATCATGAACGAGACCGAGAACGAGACCATGGCTGCCGAGGTCGAGGCAGTCGAGACCGTGGAGACCGAAGCTACCGAGGTTGAGGCTGCTGACGAGGTTTCCGCCGAGGAGGAGGCCGAGGTTGTCGAGGCCGCCGTTGATTACGATGACGAAGAGCTGATGGACAAGATGCAGAAGGCCGCCCGCCTGCTGCGTAGCCGTCGCTTTGCTATTTCCAAGGAGGAGGAGGCCAAGGCCGAGCGTATGGCGAACATCGAGCGCGCCATCAAGCTCCTTGACCTCAAGCCCAAGATGGAGCAGAAGGAAATGTCCGACCTGCTGGGCATGCGCCTTCGTGAGCTCGATGGCCTGATGGCCGAGGCCGAGGCTGCCGATCTGGTCGGCCGCATCGACAACGCCGAGGGCGATATGCGCAAGATCGTCGTCTTCGCTGCCGAGGATGCCGCTGAGGGCCTGGTCGAGCTTGCCAACAAGAAGGAGAAGCTCCTGCCCGAGCTTTCTTACGTGGAGGCCACCGAGCTGATGGCTGCGCTCGATAAGGTTATCGCTCCGCTCGTCGCCATGGGTCTGGACGAGGATCGCGGTCCTCGCGGCGGCCGTGACGACCGTGGTGGCCGTGGCGGCGACCGTGGCGGTCGCGGCGGCTTTGGCGACCGCGGTGGCCGTGGCGGCGACCGTGGTGGTCGCGGTGGCCGTGGCGGCTTTGGTGACCGTGGCGGCGATCGTGGCGGTCGCGGCGGCTTTGGCGGCAACCGTGGTGGCTATGGCGACCGCGGTGGCAACCGCGGCGGCTTCGGCGGCAACCGTGGCGGCGACCGCGGCGGTCGAGGCGGCGACCGTGGCGGCCGCAACGGCGGTGGCTTCCGCGGCAACCGTTTTTAGTTACGGCGTTTTACCAAACGCCGTAACGGGCCGACGCTGCAAGCCCGCCAGAGCGGCAATCTGCCTTTCAACTTCGGCGGCATGACCAAAAGGTCAATGCCGCCTTGTTTCAAGGCGCCCTGCTCGGTCTAGCGGGTTTTTGCTGTCGTTGCCAAAACATCGGCGTTGCCTTGATCCAAACCTGCCAAAAAGGGACAGGTTTATTTTGGTCGGTATTATCTGGGCAAACGTGGCCGTCTCTCGCAATGTAGTCGTTGAGAACGTCCCCAACGACTACATAGTATGAGAGTGGATAATCTCCCGGTTTGAGCCTGCATCCAAGCTCAAAGTGGGAGATTTCCACTCTCATTTGCTATGCGTCCGAAAATCCACGTTCGTTTGTTTTCTGCCTACATTTGGAGGAAGAGCTCGTGGAGGCGGGTGTCGTCGTCGAGCTCGGGGTGGAAGGTGACGCCGAGCTGATTGTCTTGACGGGCGGCGACGATGCGGCCATCGACTTCGGCTAGGGCCTTGGTATTGCCGTGCACCTCGACGATGCGGGGTGCGCGGATAAACGTTAACGGCACTTCACCGTCGATACCGTCTACCTGCCTCTTGGTGCGAAAACTGCCGAGCTGCCTGCCATAGGCATTGCGCTCAACGAGTATATCCATGGTTGCCAAGCGCGGTGTTCCCTTGTCATCGTGGGCGGCAAGGTCGCGCGCCAACAGAATCAGACCGGCACAAGTTCCCAGTACAGGCATGCCTTCAACAATGCGGGTACGAAGATCTTCGAGCATATCGAGTTCGGCAAGTAGCTTGCCCTGAACGGTGGACTCGCCGCCGGGAAGTACCAGACGGTCAAAGTTCTGCTGCAAATCGGCCGCCTGCCTCAGCTCAATACAGTGTGCGCCCAGCTCGGATAGTCTTGCTTCGTGCTCGGCAAAAGCGCCTTGGACCGCCAGCACGGCGACCGTTTGGTCTGCATAATCGCTCATGGGCGATCCTTTCTGCTGGACTAGCGCCCGCGCTCTTCCATGATAATCTCGATCTCGTCGGCGTTGATGCCCACCATGGCCTCGCCCAGGTCCTCCGAAAGCTCGGCGATGAGTTTGGCATCGGTGAAGTTTGCCACGGCCTTGACGATGGCGGCGGCGCGCTTGGCCGGGTTGCCGCTCTTAAAGATGCCCGATCCCACAAAGACGCCCTCGGCGCCCAGCTGCATCATCAGCGCGGCGTCGGCGGGGGTCGCTACGCCGCCGGCGGCAAAGTTCACGACGGGAAGCTTGCCCGTGGCGTGGACCTCGCGCACCAGCTCGACCGGAACTTGCAGTTGCTTGGCTGCCTCAAAGAGCTCGTCATCGCGCAGGGCAACAACGTCGCGGATCTGCTTTTGGATCTTGCGCATGTGACGCACGGCCTGGACGACATCGCCCGTACCCGGCTCACCCTTGGTGCGAATCATCGTGGCGCCCTCGGCAACACGGCGCAGCGCCTCGCCCAGATCGCGGGCGCCGCAGACAAACGGCACGTCAAACTGGGTCTTGTCGATGTGATAGACGTCGTCGGCAGGGGAGAGAACCTCGGACTCGTCGATGTAATCGATCTCGATGGCCTGCAGGACCTGCGCCTCGACAATGTGGCCGATGCGGCACTTGGCCATAACGGGGATGGAGACGGCCTCTTGGATACCCTTGATCATCTTGGGGTCGCTCATGCGTGAGACGCCGCCTGCGGCACGGATGTCGGCCGGGATGCGCTCGAGTGCCATGACGGCGCAGGCGCCCGCCTCTTCGGCGATGCGTGCCTGCTCGGGCGTGGTGACGTCCATGATGACGCCGCCCTTGAGCATCTGCGCGAGCTCGCGATTGAGTTTGACGCGATCTGCCTTGCTGGTCTGTTCTGCCATGGTTGCTCCCTTGGTTGGCATGTGCATTGCTTGACGGAACATCCTATCGGGGAGCTGGGTATGGCGAAATACTCAGTTTTAGAGATAATAATAAGGCCAGACTAATACCAGATTGAATGACTCAATAAGGTCAGGTGATAAACTCATGCTTGACTACAATTTGGAAAAACGCGGCGAAGCATCGCTCTATGAGTATATTTACCAGCAAATTCGAGATGATATCGTTGCTGGACGCATTGCGGCGGGGGAGCATCTTCCGTCTAAGCGCGCCTTTGCCAATCATCTGGGAATCAGTGTCATTACCATCGAGAATGCATATAGCCAGTTACTTGCCGAGGGCTATATTTGCTCAATGCCGCGTCGTGGCTACTACGCTTGCGAGCTTCCGGATGCACCGGTTTTGGCTTCGGCTGCAGAGGGCATCGACCGGGATGCCGTCTCTGCGGGTTCCGGCGCGCATGATGTCAACGGACAGGTCGAGCGATTCGATGCACTTTCTCCTTCTGCTTTGGAGGCGGCGCGGCTTTGGCAAAGCGCGCTGCGGGCGACACTGGCATCCGAAGACGAGCGCGAAATCTTTTCGACCGCGCCGGCACAGGGCACCACTCGGCTACGACGCGCAATTGCCCACCATCTGCGCGGGACAAGGGGCATGAATGTCGACCCCAACAACGTTGTTATCGGTGCGGGCGCCCAGCTGCTCGATACCATGTTGGTTCAGTTGCTTGGCGCCGACAAGGTGTATGCCGTTGAGGACCCGGGCTATTTGCGCCTGACGCGCATCTATCAGGCTATGGGTTGCAAAGTTCGACATATCCCGTTGGATGATGAGGGCGTAGACTTGAGCGCTCTGCAGAAAACGGGGACCGATGTCCTTCACCTGATGCCGTCCCATCAGTATCCGACCGGCCTTGTGACGAGCATTGCGCGTCGCTATGCGCTGCTGAGCTGGGCCGCCGAGCGACCAGGTCGATATCTCATCGAAGATGACTTTGATTGCGAGTTTCGTCTGGCCGGCAAGCCGATTCCCGCGCTTGCTTCGATCGATGCCGCTCAATCGGTCATCTACACCAACACGTTTTCGAAGAGCCTTTCATCGGCGTTGCGTCTAGCGTACATGGTGTTGCCCGATGAGCTGATGGAGCGGTTTAGGTGCAACCTTGGTTTCTACGCCTCGTCGGTGAGCTCTGTCGACCAGGTCGCTTTGGCTCGTTTGCTGGAATCGGGTGATTACGAGCGACATGTGAACCGCGTGCGCGTTCGAGCTCGTGAGGCGCGTGATGGCCTGGTGGCGCTTGTACGGAATGCGTTTCCAGCAGGAGAGGTTTCGATCGAGCATGCAGACGCAGGTCTTTACTGCACCGTGGTTGCGGAGCGGGGAACGGGCGGAAGCTCTTTTGCGCAGGCCCTCACGCGCTCGAGCATCCCTTTTATCGATATCAGTAACTGTTATTGGTGTGCCGATGGCGCATCTGTCCCTGAAAACTCAACTCAAATTCTTGTCCAGTATGACGACCTGAGTCCGGAGGTGCTTAATACCCTGGAATCGCAGCTAATGGGGCACTCTGTAACCTAAGTGAGTAGACTTTTGGCACTTTGGCGACCAGACAGTTTTGTAACAAGCTATCTACCTGTGGTTTTGAGAAGTGGGATCATCGGTCTGCTCGGGATGTTCCAAAAAGTCTACTCACTTGCCGCGCAAAGCTTCCGCATGAGAAAAAAAGGGGGTTTTCAACAGGGCTTCGTCCAGTTCTCGGTAAGCTTTTGGCCAGTTGGGGAGGGCTGTTGAAAACTTTGCAGTTCGTTCGGCGCCATTTTTGGTGCGTTCGCGCCAATGAGAGACCGACTGGGTTGAAATTCGTGCTTTCCTGTGCCTATGAAGGATCTACTTTGTGACATATCGGCTTTTAGGTACTGGCGTTTGCCCCCTCAAGTCCGCGCTTTGTGTCCTCCGCTTCCGCGGCCGGATGAAGACCGGCAGCGATATGACCTCGTCCGCAACCCGACGGCTGCGGTCGCGCTCGGTTTTCCGTTGTATACATTGGTTCGGACGAGAAACAAACGGACTTGCCCTGCCAACATTAGGCAGCGGCTGTTTCTTGGTGAACTCCCCAGGGAATCCGTGCTGGAAACGGAGCATGGATTTTTGGTCACGTCTCCTCTACTAACGGCATTTATCATGTCGCGACATCTGACGGATCTCCAACTTCTTCTGGTATTGGCGGAGATGTGCGGCTTGTTTGCGGTATGCGCCCTGCCGGCGCCACTTGAGGTGGAGCTTTCGCATGCAATTGATTCGGGTGCGATTTCGACAACGTTGGGTTGGGTGCGCTGCCCGTCCGAGGGCGGCACCGCCTCAAATTTATGGCGTCGCGACGCTTTGGTTTTGGATGGGGACCTTGACCGTTTTTGTTCAGATGTTTGCGGGATGCGTTACGGCAATCGATTTATGGCGGTATCGCATCTCGTTCCATTGGGTGCCGCTTCGCCTTTTGAGGTCGAGGCGTATTTGTTGCTTGGACTGCCGCGAGCCCTGGGAGGTGAAGGGTTTTGCGGCATAGAGCTCAATGTCAAAGTGATGCTAAGCACAAGTGCTCGAGCGATTGTAGGAAAGACCCGCGTATATATCGACCTACTTCTTTCCTCGCCGGACGGGAGGCGGCAGGTGGCCATTGAATGCCAGGGAAAGGCCTCGCACGGGCGCGCGGGGGATGGCTTGCGTGACGCTGACCGCATGACGGCACTTCAAGCCATGGACTACGATGTGCTTCTCCTGACACACGGACAGATATCCGATGAGGATAGATTCCGTGCGATCGTTAAGGCCGTATGCAGGATGCTCGATGTTGAATATCGTGATAAAAGCTTGGATGAGCAAAGGGCTGAGGCATTACTCCGGTCTGAACTATTCGTTGACTGGACAAAATTGGGAGTAATCGACGGAAAGATGTCCATTGGACACAAAACAGCTCGATCGTGGACAGCGCGGATCTAAGTGAGTAGACTTTTGGCGTGATGGCGACCGGGCCGTTTTGCAACAAGTCATTTACCTGCGGCTTTATAGAGCAATATGGATGGTCTGCTCGGCAAGTTCCAAAAAGTCTACTCACTTAGTTTTTGACGAGAAGTCGATGCCGAAGGTGGCCCTATTTCAGGGCGTTAACGAGTTTATGAGACACGAAAAAAGGCCCGAACCATGCGGTCCGGGCCCTTTAAAGTTAGAGATTATCTCTCAGGCGGTTGGCTTAGCCAAAGTAGCGCTTGAGCAGGCCGGCGAAAGCCTTGCCGTGGCGGGCCTCGTCGCGAGCCATCTCGTGCACGGTATCGTGGATGGCATCGAGGCCAGCGGCCTTGGCACGCTTGGCAAGATCGGTCTTGCCGGCGGTGGCGCCGTTCTCGGCCTCAACGCGCATCTCGAGGTTCTTCTTGGTGGAGTCGGTCACGACCTCGCCCAGGAGCTCGGCGAACTTGGCGGCGTGCTCGGCCTCCTCGTGGGCAGCCTTCTCCCAGTATAGGCCGATCTCGGGATAGCCCTCGCGATGGGCGACGCGAGCCATGGCCAGGTACATACCGACCTCAGAGCACTCGCCCTCAAAGTTGGCGCGCAGGTCGGCAACGATGTCCTCGGAGACGCCCTCCATCTTGGCGACGCCCACGACGTGCTCGGCAGCCCACTCGAGCTTGCCCTCCTCCTGCTTCAGGAAACGAGAACCGGGAACGCCGCACTGGGGGCACTTAAAATCCTCGGGCAGCTGGTCGCCGTCGAACTCTTCCACATAACCGCAAACGGGGCAAACAAATTTCATGATTCGATCCTTTCGATGGATGGCGATGGGGCGCTTGTCCGATCCCGTAAGGGCCCTCTCCGGACGTGCGTCTTGACGAGTTCTATTATCCATAAATGCAACAAAATGTGAAGCCTATTAGGAATGATTTTTGATAAAACAATTTTGAGATATGAAGATGTTGATTGATTAACGATTGGCAGGCCGCCTGCGACCTCCGATGAGTAGAATCGGTCGAACAAATGTTGACCAATCAACAAATGAGGGAGTTTCCTTTATGCATCTAGCCCGCTGCGCCTGGTGCCGAACGTATCAAACGGTTTTTTCGCATCGCATTGCCGGTGCTGCCCTATACCGAGCCACGCATTCTGGAGCATGCTGAGAGAGTGCATGCCAGGCCATTATCGGCTTTGGCGGTGGCTCGGCCATGGACTGTGCCAAGGGCGTGGGAGCACGCATCGCACAGCCAAACAAGCCCATCAACAAGATGCGCGGTCTGCTGCGCGTCCACCGTCTCCTGCCGCTGCTTATTGCGGTTCCCACTACCGCCGGTACGGGAAGCGAAGTTGCGCTCGCGGCGGTTATCACCGATGACGAGACGCACTACAAGTACCCCATTAACGACTTTGTGCTTATCCCGCGCTTTGCGGTGCACGACCCCGAGTTTACGCGCGGTCTGCTCGCCTCCATTACGGGGCAGACGGGCATGGGCGCCCTGACACATCCCGTCAAGGCCTTTATCGATTGGGTCGATCGAATGAACGCCGCCTTGGACATTCCCAAATATGTGACGGGCATTCGCCGCTCTGACATTCCCGAGATGGCGGCGCATGCCGATGCCGAGGCCAATCCGCTGTACCCCGTTCCACTTTTGAAGGACCGTTTGGAGCTGATGCGCATGTACGAGGTCGTCGCGGGTGGTATGTTTGAGGGCGAGAACTAGGAGGGTCCATGAACACCGAGGAAATTGCGCGCATCGTCGGAGACCAGCGCGTCTACTTTAAGACGCACGCCACGTTTGATGTCGATGCTCGACGTCGTGCGCTCGTGAGTTTACGCGATGCGGTGCGGGCCCACGAGGCCGATATTGCCCATGCGCTCAAGACCGATTTGGGAAAGTCGCATGACGAGGCGTATATGTGCGAGATCGGCACGTCGCTTTCCGAGATTCGTCATCAGATCGCACATGTGGCTCGATGGAGTCGTCCGCGCCTGCGTCCGTGCGACCTTGCCAACGCCGTGAGTGTGTGCAAAACGCAAGCCGTGCCCTATGGCGTCACGCTCATCATGGCCCCGTGGAACTACCCGTTTTTACTAACGCTCGAGCCGCTCGCCGGCGCCCTTGCCGCGGGCAATACTGTGGTCATCAAGCCGAGCGCCTATGCTCCGGCATCGAGTGCGGTGCTCAAGCAGATCTGCGAAGAGGCATTTGATCCGTGCCTGGTGACAGTTGTCGAGGGCGGGCGCGCCGAGAACGAAGCGCTGCTCGATGAGTGCTGGGACAAGATCTTCTTTACCGGTAGCGTTCCGGTCGGCAAGCTCGTCATGGAGCGCGCAAGTAAAAACCTTACGCCCGTGACGCTTGAGCTGGGTGGAAAGAGTCCCTGCATCGTGGATGCGACGGCAAACTTGAAGGTTGCGGCACGGCGTATCGCCTTTGGTAAATGGCTCAACGTGGGGCAGACCTGTGTGGCGCCCGACTACCTGCTGGTCGATACGCGTGTGCACGACGAGTTGCTGGGCCTCATCAAGGAAGAGGCGCGCCGTATGTTTGGCGAGCATCCGCTCGACAACGAGGATTACGGGCATATCGTCAATGCCAAGCATTTTGCGCGCGTGCATGGGCTGATCGATCCCGATAAGGTCGTGCTTGGAGGTGCTGCGCGCGAGGCTTCGCTCAAGATTGAGCCGACAATTTTGGACGGCGTGGCCCCCGATGACGCCGTGATGCAGGAGGAGATTTTCGGTCCCATCTTGCCGGTGCTGACGTTTGAGAGCCTAGACGAGGCCGAGACGTTTATTACGGATCGTCCGACGCCGCTGGCCCTGTATATCTTTAGCCAGGACCGTGAGGTTCAGCAGCGCTTTGTGCGTTACGTGCCCTTTGGTGGCGGTTGCGTCAACGACACGATCATGCACCTGGCTACGAGCCATATGGGCTTTGGCGGCATGGGAGCGAGCGGTATGGGGCAGTACCATGGACGCGAGAGCTTCAATACGTTTAGCCACAAGAAGAGCATCGTGAACAAGGCAACGTGGCTGGACGTGCCATTTCGCTATGCCCCTTACGCAAACTGGAAGCACAAATTCGTGCGCATGTTTGTGCATTAAAATCAGATGGCGTAGGGACAAACGGTCGAAAAGACGCAGGCAGGATGAATTTGTGTCCGCACGGACCCGTAGACTTCTCAATAAGGTTAAGCGCCGTTTTATCCGGCCGTTAGGGGAGTTGCTATGTACGAGCCTTCACGTGTTCTTCTGTCGTTTCACATTGCGGGATTTCAGTATGCCGACGGCGCTTTGGTCCTGGGCGATCTTAAGGCGGGCGATAAACTGACGCTGTGCGCCGAGCGCGATAATCCCCATGATCCCGAGGCGGTTGCGATCTACTACGGCAACACCAAGCTTGGCTATGTTCCGGGAAACGAGGTCGGTCCGCTGTCCTTGATGATGTATTACGGCCATGAGGACGTATTTGAGGCCCGCGTGCAGCAGGTTGCCCCCGAGCGTAGCCCGTGGCACCAGGTGCGCGTTGGCCTCTATGTGGTGGATGCCCGCTAATCGGTAAGGGAGGCTGCCATGTTTGATGACGATGACCTGTTCGATTTGACGGACGATTCGTTTGAGTGGGATATGCTACTCGACGACGATGAGCTGGAGCAGGACCGTAAGATGCGACAGGACAAGAAAACTCAGGGTGATGCGTCGAAAAAGAAAGACAAGCGCCGTCGCGGACTGTTTGGCGGGCTCTTTGGGTAACTGTCGCATCGCTGCGTCTGTATACTTAGCACGAGTTGGACGCGTTGCGAAATGAGGACTGAGACGATGATGTGGTTTACCGCCGACCTGCACCTGGGCGACACGAATATCTTGCACGACATGGACCGACCGTTTGGCTCGGTTGAGGAGATGAACCGCAAGGTCATCGATGCCATCAATGAGTGCGTGGCTGCGGATGACCGCCTCTATATTCTGGGTGACTTTACCTATCGTTTGCCCCTGGCGGAGGCGGTGCGCCTGCGTAAACGCATTGAATGCCAGAACGTGACGCTCATCCGTGGTAACCATGACGGCGACTGGGAAGATCCCGACGTGCCGCAGATTTGGGAAGACGTGCGTGATTACCTGGAGATTGCCCCCGGCTATGCCAAGGGTCATCGTCTGGTTATGAGCCACTACCCCATGCTCAGCTGGAATGGCAAGGCACGTGGCGCCATCATGCTGCACGGGCATATCCACAGCAGGGGAGACCGCACCAATGCGCGCAACCGCGATCGCGAACGTCCTACCTTTCGCTACGATGTCGGCCTCGATGCCAACGAGTACAAGCCCGTAAGCCGTGACCAAATCCTAGGCTTCTTTGGACTGTAATTCTCGAACCGTCATACAAACCGCCACAAAGGGGACGGGCACCTTTGTGGCGGTTCTGGCGCCGTTGCCATTATGGCGGCGGCGCCTTTTTTGTCCGTGTGGCGCGGTAGAGTGTAGGCGGTTGATATTTGCGTCCAGCGAGGAGCTGCTATGAACGAGATCAAGTGCCCGCATTGTGGCGAAGTTTTTAAGGTCGACGCGTCCGGCTATGCGGATATCGTCAAGCAAGTGCGCGATGCCGAGTTTTCTCGCGACCTGGATGAGCGTGTGAAGGCGGTCCAGCGCGAGGGCGAGCAAGCGCTGGAGCTTGAGCGCTCGCGTTCGATGGCTGCCTTGCAAAAGGCAGAGTCCCAGCGCAACGCTCAGCTTACCGAGCAGAAGAACGCTGCAGCTCAACAGCTGGCACAAGAGGTTGCCAAGCGCGATGCTGAGCTCGCCGAGCTGCGCGCCAAGCTCGAGGGCGCTGCCGCAGAGCGCGAGAGTGCAAGCCAGCGCGCGGCGGTAGAGGCACGAGCCAACGCTCAAAAGGAGAATGCCGAACTCCAGCGCGAGATCGACAATTTGCGTGCGCAGCTGGAGCGCAAAGATGACGAAGCCAAGCTCGTCGAGTCGGCGGCGCGCAATGCCGCTCAAAACGATTTAGCTGCACGTGATGCTCAGATTGCCGAGCTGCAGGCCAGGCTTGCCGCGGCGGACAAGGCCCAGGAGATGGCGCTTGCCGCTGCCGCGGCAGAGTCGCAGCGTGAGCTCGATGCCGCTCGCAGCGAGGCCGAGCGCGCGCTTGCTGACTATCGCGCGAAGGTACAAGAGAAGTTTTCCGCCGCAAAGGCTCAGTCTGAGCGCGAGGCCGAGGGCCTTCGTGCACAGCTTCGTGAGCAAGAACTTTCTGCAAAAATGGAGCTGTCGAAGGCGGTCGCCGCGGCGGAGCGAGAGCGCGATGAGGCGCGTGCCAAACTGACGAGCGAGCTGGCGGTGCGCGATTCTCGCGAGGAACAGGCCAAGGCGGCACACGAGCTCGAGCTTGCGCAGGCCAAGCGCGCGAGCGATGACCTGATTCGCTACAAGGATGAAGAGATCGAGCGCCTTAAGGACATGAAGGTCCGTCTGTCCACCAAGATGGTGGGCGAGTCGCTCGAGCAGCATTGCGAAACCGAGTTTAACCGTCTGCGCATGACGGCATTTCCCAACGCGTACTTCGAGAAGGATAACGATGCGTCCGAGGGTACCAAGGGCGACTTTATCTTCCGCGAGTGCGACGCGAGCGGCAACGAGGTCATTTCGATTATGTTCGAGATGAAAAACGAAAACGACGAGACCGCGACCAAGCATAAAAACGAGGACTTCTTTAAGAAACTCGATCACGACCGTCGCCAGAAAGGCTGTGAGTACGCGGTGCTCTGCACGCTGCTCGAGCCCGAGAGCGAGCTCTATAACGTAGGGATAGTCGACGTGAGCTATCGCTACGAGAAGATGTACGTGATTCGCCCGCAGTTTTTCATTCCCATGATCACGCTCCTTCGCAACGCCGCCATGGGCTCACTGCGCTATAAGCAGGAGCTAGCGGAGTACAAACAGCAGAATATCGACGTCACGAACTTCGAAGCCAAGATGGAGAAGTTCAAGAATGATTTCGGTCGCAACTACGAGATCGCGAGTCGCAAGTTCCAAACGGCAATCGATGAGATCGACAAGACGATTAGCCATCTGCAGAAAACCAAGGAGGCATTGCTGTCCTCCGAGAACAATCTGCGCCTAGCCAACAAGAAGGCCGATGATCTTACCATTCGCAAGCTCACGTGGGGCAACAAGACCATGAAGGCGGCGTTTGACGAGGCGCGCGGGGCTGCGCCAGAGACAAACGATGAGCCAGCCGAGGCGGATTCGTATGAGGTCGAGGATACCGAGTAAGGCATAGCGTATAGTGCAAAAACGGGGCCGCTGGCGATATTGCCAACGGCCCCGCTTCGTTTCGTTCCAATATGTTCGACTAGTCCTCGAGCAGGTCTTCGATAAAGCCGACGCGGTAGTTTTTGAAGATGACTTCACCGCCGTCTTGCGTGGCGTCCAGATCGACATCGCCCATGATGCCAAAGTCGTGGTCGCCGTCCTCGTCGGCAAAGATCTGGTGCACGTGCCATACGTGCGCGGTCTTCTCGTCGGACTCATCGATGGAAATCATCGCGGCGCTGCGGGCATCTCCGTCGGTGAGGATTTCCTCGTGCAGCTCATGGTAGGCATCGAGGGCCTTTTGCCAGCGGATCTCGCTCATGCCCCAGTCGTCGTCGAGCTCGCCCAGGTCGCGAACGTGCTCACGGGCGGCAAGGGTCACGCGGCGGAAGAGCGCATTGCGCACCAGCAGCGTGCAGCCGCGGCGGTCCGCCACGACCTCGTCGATGCCCTGTGGCGGCACGGCATCGAGGGCTGCCGGGTTGCCGGCGTTCTCCCACTCGTCCACCAGGCTCGAGTCCACCGAGCGCACCACAAAGCCCAGCCACGAGATAATGTCGCGCAGGTGCTCGTCGCGTTTCTCGATGGGTACGGTGCGGTCGAGCGAACGGTAGGCCTCTGCCAGGTAGCGAAGCAAAATGCCCTCGGAGCGGGCGATGCCGAGCTTTTGAATGTAACCCTTAAAATCGCTCGCGCTTTCCAGCATATCGCGCAGGACACTCTTGGGAGAGAGCTGGTAGTCGTTTGCCCAGGGCACTTCCTGGCAGTACTTGTCAAAAGCGGCGTCGAGCAAATCCTCGAGCGGCTTTTCGTACGTGACGTCTTGAATGCGCTCCAAGCGTTCCTCATACTCGATGCCGTCGGCCTTCATCTCGGCCATAGCTCGATCGCGTGCGGCGCGCTCCTGTGCGCGCAATACCTGCTTGGGGTCCTCGAGCGTGGCCTCGACCATCGAGATGAGGTCCATGGTATAGGTCTCACTTTCGGGGTCGAGCAGCTCCAGCGCGGCAAGCAAAAACGGCGAGAGCGGCTGGTCGAGCGCAAAGTCCTCGGGCAGGTCGACCGTCAGCGCGTAGTCGATGTCCGGCGCGGCGTCAGCCGGAGCGTCGGGTGCGGGCGGCACCTCGGTGCGCACGACGACGCCGGAGTCGATGAGCGTGGCGAAGATCTCGTCGGCGCGAACCTCAAGCTTGGCCTTTTCTTCGGGGGTCTGCAGGCTTGTCTCGATGAGGCCGTGTACGCGGGCTCGGGCATTGCCGCCCTGCTCGACCACACTAATCACCATAGAGTGCGTGATGCGCAGGCGTGGCTTGAGTGTTTCGGGTTGCGTCTCGATCAGGTGCTCAAAAGTTTGCTTGTTCCATGAGACAAAGCCCTCGGGCGCCTTTTTCTTTTTAATCTTACGGAGTTTTTTGGGGTCGTCGCCCGCCTTGGCCATAAGCTTGGCATTCTCGATCTCGTGCTCGGGTGCCTCGGCGATTACCATGCCCTCGGTATCGAAGCCCGAGCGACCGGCGCGACCGGCAATTTGATGGAACTCGCGGGCGCGCAGGCGACGCATTTTGTAACCATCGAACTTGGTGAGCGCGGTGAGCACCACGGTGTGGATGGGTACGTTGATGCCGACGCCGAGCGTGTCGGTGCCGCAAATGACGGGCAGTAGGCCCTGCTGCGCCAGGCGCTCGACCAGCAGGCGATAGCGCGGCAACATGCCAGCATGGTGCACGCCGACGCCGCATCCAAGCAGGCGCTTGAGAATCTTGCCAAAGGCCGTGGAGAAGCTCGTTCCCTTTGCCGCTTCTTTGATGGCTTCGCGCTGCTCCTTGCTGGCGATGCCAAAATTGGCGAGCGACTGTGCCGTCGCAAGGGCGGCATCCTGGCTAAAGTGCACGATATAGAGCGGGGCCTCGCCACGGCGCATGGCGAGCTCGACCGTGCCCTCGAGGGAGGTCGTCACATAGTCGTAGCTCAGCGGAACAGGACGCGGGGCATCGACAACCAAGTCGCAAGCAGCGCCGGTGTGCTCCTCGAGCGAGGCGGCGATGGCGGTGACATCGCCGAGCGTGGCGCTCATGAGCATAAACTGCGTGTGGGGCAGGGTGAGCAGCGGTACCTGCCAGGCCCAACCGCGATCGGGGTCGGCAAAGTAGTGGAACTCGTCCATGGCCACGCAGCCCACGTCGGCGCCCTCGCCCTTGCGCAGCGCATCGTTGGCAAGGATTTCGGCCGTGCAGCAGATGACGGGCGCCTTGGTATTGATATGCGTATCGCCGGTGATCATGCCGACGTTATCGCGGCCGAGTACCTGTACCAGGTCGAAGAACTTTTCGCTGACCAGGGCTTTGATGGGGGCCGTGTAATAGCAGCGCTTGCCCTGAGCCATGCCCATAAAGAGCATGCCCAGCGCGACGAGCGATTTACCCGATCCGGTCGGTGTGCCTAAAATGACGTGATCGCCGGCGGCCAGGTCCATGAGGGCCTCTTCTTGGTGATCCCACAGCTCAATGCCACGGTCGCTCGTCCATTCAAAGAAGCGTTCGAAGGCCTGATCGGGCGTGAGCCATGGTTCGGGCTCGCTGCCGTCCTCGGGCTCCCACCAGGTGGGAGAGAGCGCGCCGAGCGAGCCAAACTCGGCTTCGGTTCCCGTGCCGCCCGAGAACGAGCTGGCGGCGCCGGCACCGGAGACGGTGCTGGCGGCGGTATCTGTCGTGGTCTGTGCCATGTGTTTGCTTTCTCTCGCGATTGTCCGCCAACTATTATGGCGTAGCGTCGCATCGATGCTTTCGCAGGCAAGAAAATGCAGGAAATGGGCGTTCTGCCCAGCTGTTTGGTGCAGTTGCCAACTAAGTGAGTAGACTTTTTGCAATATCGCGAGCACATGGCTTTTGCGCAAAGGCTCTACCTGCGGTTTTATTATTGGTTACGTGGGTTGTGCTTGGCTATTGCAATAAAGTCTACTCACTTAGATTTGAGGGTCGTTTGCTGGTGCCTATTTGCGCTTGTTTGCCGAAGCCGCGACCATCAGAGGTCCCTGGGACTCCTGCGGTAAGCGCTTCTTGCCCTTGCGGGCGCGGTTTTTAAAATTCTCGACGGCCTCTTCCATGCCGAGGGGCACGTAGGTGAGCTCATCGAGATTGTCGGGCAGGTAGCACGCAAGGCTTTGCTCCTGCGCGCGCCCCGCCGTGAGCTGTTCGTCGCTGGGCAGCGCGTCGGGAGTGGCGCAAATGCCATAGACGGCGGCACCCATCTCGCGCGTGCGGCGCTCGTATTCGGTCTCGGGATGCTCGGGATGGTCGCGGCGAACGTCGTCACTTACCCAAAGTGTGTCGTAGCCGGCCGCGGCAAACTGCCCCAGGGCGTAGTCGCGCAATGGCTTGCTGTCGGTGCGCAGCGTGACGGTGGCGCCGGCTGAAAAAAGCGGGCGGTAGAGCATCAGATGGTCGACATGGACGAGTCGTTTTTTGGCGTACTTGGCCTTAGGCTGCGGCGTGGGAAAGTTGATGGTGATGGCATCGAGCTCGCCTGTGGCAAACAGCTGCGGCAACGATGCGGCGCCTCGGGGCAGGACGAGTGCGTTGGTCAGTTCCTGCTCGCAGATTTTCTGTGCGGCATAGGCGATGCAGATGGGCTCCTGGTCCATGCCGATAAAGAGCGTGTTTGGCTCGTGGGCCGCGCGCTCTACAAGGTACGTTCCCTTGCCGCAGCCAAGATCCAGGTGAAGGTGTTCGAAAGACTTGCTGCCTGCGGGCGCACAGGCCTCGCGCCAATCTCCGGCATAGATTTCAGGGTTCGTCTCAATCGCATCGGCGTAGCGCTCCAGGCGCTCTTCGAGCACAAAGTTCTTAGGCGTGCGAACGTGGACGGCTCCCATGAGGCTCCTTGGTCATAAGTATGGAACGCATAGCTGCGCGTTCCGTCAATGGGTTGAAAAAAGGGTAGGCATAGCTTGCCCGAAAGATGCGGTGCGGCTCGACGGCGAGTCGTCGGTGCCTACAGGCGCTTGAGAATCACGTAGCGGTTGAGCTCGCCACTGCGACCGTCGGCATGGAAGCGCTCAAGCTCGCGTACGGGGACCTCGCCGCTCTTGTAGAACGTGCGCACGCCGCGCACCAAGTCGGTGATCTGCTGATCGTCAAAGTGGTGGCAATAGCGGTAAGCATGGCGGTCGTTTTGCCAGCCAATGAGGTGGTCGCCGGCTTCAAACTGCGCTGAATCGTAACCCTCAAACGGCGGGGTGAGCTCGGCGCGGGCCTCGGCTCGAACGGCCTTGCGCGCCATGCGCTCGTCGTTCATAAACTCCCAAAAGCTAATGGCGATGATGCCGCCCGGGCGCGTCTGCCGCACCAGGGCGTCGAGCACGCGTACGCGGTACTCGCACGACGGCACGTGGTGCATAAAGCCAAAACAGACCGAGATATCGGCGAGCGGGGCGTCGAAAAGCACGTCGGGTGTCTCGGCGGGGTTGAGCTTCATGAGGGCATCGAGCACGTCGAGTTCCTGGAAGTGCAGGTTGGGAATGCGCAGGGCGTGACCGCGTGCATCGATGGCCAGGTCTTGGCACGAGTCGACGCCATAGAACTCAAACGGGCAGCTGGCATCTGCCGAGGAGTTTGCGCCGTCGACGCCCTTGGCGGCAAGTGCGCCGCCGGCGGCAAAGTTCTCGAATCGCATATTGCCGCAGGCGAGATCGAAGACGCGGACGGGATGCTCGATTGTGGCGACGTCGAGCTGCTCGAGCGCGATATCCATGGTGCGTACCCAGCCGGGCCACGGGGCCTGACGCGTATCGGAAAAGGAGGCGGAGTGCTCGCGATAGAACGTGTTGTTGAGCTGGATGAGCGATGAGGCGAAATCGCGGTTCACGGCGCGGGACTCCCTCCGTTGGCGGTGCGGAATAAACAGTACGACCATACTACCGTTAACGCCGCAACGGGGACAACCGGGCTAGGTGCCATTGCTTTGTTTGGACACATTTCCGCAGCTCATATGCACTCGCAACCGCCGGTTGTCAAAAATCTCACTAGAATAGGCGGCATGCTTTTGGCGGTGGCGGATAGATTTTTAACTGTGCAAGGCGCCTTAAGAACAAAAACGGTCCGGCGGCACGGCTGGCATCACATAGGAGGAACCATGAATGTAGAAACTGCGCAGCGGCTCGCCGACCTTCGCCGCAGCAAAGGCTTTAGCCAAGAAGGGCTGGCGCGAAAGCTGGGGCTGTCGCGCCAGGCGGTCAGTAAATGGGAGCGCGCGGAGAGCTCGCCCGATACCGAGAACCTGATCTCGCTCGCCAAACTCTATAGCGTGAGCCTGGACGAGCTGCTCAATCCGAGCGACGAGATCGAGGACGATATCGAGTTTGAGAACGAGGACCGCGCCCGCCAGCGCGAGGCCGAGGCCGCGGAGCGCGCCCGCACCCATGAGGCGGCGGCACGTGCCACCGAGGCGGCAACACAGGCGAGTGATGCTGCGGCCAAGGCGGCACAAGCGGCAAGCTGGAGTGCGCAGGCCGCCAACGCCGCTACGGCGCAGGCGACGAGTGGCGGTGCAGTTGGCTCGACTCCGGCGAAGGGCCCGTTCCAGTCGTTCCCGTATTGGGCCGTGTGCTGGCTACTGTTCTTTTTGCTGATGTTCCCGTTTGGCGCCGGCCCCTTTGCTGCGCTCATCTTTTTTACGATCCCTATCTATCACTGGGTGGCGCGTGCGCTCGATGGCGATTGGGCGCGCGGTGATATTCAGGTTGGTCCGGCACCGGTGACAGCTAGGGCTCAGAATGTTTCCGCTGCGGTTGATACTGACGTGGCTACCGCGACCACCGCTGAGCCGATTGCCAAAGAGGGTGATGAATGATGAAGCTTTCGCATGAATCCAAGGTACGCTTGGGCGTTGGCGTCGGAGCGTTTGTGCTCATCATTGGGCTTGTCTTTGGCATTTCGCGGCTATTGGCTCATTCCGATATGGTGCGTACGACCGGTATTCTATCTGGCCATTTGTCTGATTTTGACGATATGTTTGACGAGGACGATTCCTTGAATAGCGGTAACTATTCCGCTCGGCCTCAGCAACTTTCGAGTGCGACTTTTGATGCCGATGAGTTCCGCTACCTCGATTTCGATATCAATGCGGCTTCGGTGGACGTCAAGGTTGTTGATGGCAACAAGGCTCGCGTTATAGAGCGGGGGCGCGTTGCCGAGGGTATGGATGCCTCCAAGGCCGCGAAGCAAAACATCGCATCCGTCGAGGACTCGACGCTCAAGGTTTCCCAGTTTGGAAGTGATGACGGTAAGGCAATCGATCGCTCAGTTACGGTTGAGCTGCCACGCCGTGTTGCCGAACATCTGAAGGGAGTCAACGCGCACGTGGGCTCGGGTGATCTGCAGATTGCCGGTGTCATCTGTGATGGTTTCGATCTTGTCCTGGGTGCGGGAGATGTAGAGTTTACGGGCAGCGTGACTGATGCGCTCAGCGCTGAGGTCGGTTTGGGCGATGCGACGTTCGAGCTCTACCAGGCCCCCGCGAAGTCGATGGACGTGAGCGTGGCCTCGGGCGATGTGGAGATGACGGTTCCGAATTCTACGGGCTTTAAGGCGAGCCTTACCGTGGGCAGCGGCGACTTCGAGAGCGATTTCCTTCCGCTTGGCTACGATGGCGAGACTATTTTGAATCATGAATTCGATAACGGCGATAAGTCTGCCACGTATCGTTTTAAGGTCGGTTCGGGCGACATGTCGTTTGATCCGGAGTGACAGACGGCTATCGAAGACTTATAAACCATAGCTGCGCTGTTTGATGAAGGCGCCGGAGCCGCGACGGGCTTCGGCGCCTTTGCCTTTACAATGGGGGCATGGAACAGATTATCTTGAACATACTTAAAGCCCTGCGTCGCGGCGAGACCGTGGACGACAAGGCGCTCGTCAAGCTGATACATGCCGAGGCGCGCCGTGAGGGTGCCGACAAACGCGATTTGGCCAAGCGCCGTCTGCTGCCGTTCTACCAGCGGGTTAAACGTGAGGAGCCGGCTCGTTGGGCTGGGTGGAATGTCGATGCCGAGCTAGAGCGTCAACTGCTGCAGGTGCTACGCATGAAGCCGCGCCGCACGGCCTCGGGCGTGGCGACCATTACCGTCATCACCAAGCCGTGGCCGTGCTCGGGCGATTGCCTGTTTTGCCCCAACGACCTGCGTATGCCCAAAAGCTATTTGCATGCCGAGCCCGCGTGCGCCCGTGCTGAGCAAAACTGCTTTGATCCGTATCTGCAGGTGAGCGCTCGTCTGACCGCGCTTTCGCAGATGGGGCATGCGACCGATAAGATTGAGCTCATTGTGCTCGGTGGTACCTGGAGCGACTATCCGCAAGGGTATCAGACGTGGTTTATGTCGGAGCTCTTCCGTGCGCTCAATGACGATGCCGTGGCTGGTGTGGCTGCCAACCCCATGTTGGCGCGTCCGGGCATCAGCCGTGCCGAGGCGGGGCGTCTGCTCGACGATGCACCCGCCGATGCGCTGCCGCCGGTGGTGGCGGAGCGTCGCGAGCGCTATCGGGCTGCCGGCATTGCGATAGACGAGGCCACGCTCGCTGCCGGCGTTGCCGACGAGCAGGAGCGTGTGGATGCTGCCGTGGGCGGCTATAACCGTGCGGTGCGTCGTTTGTACGGCCCCGGTACGCCATGGGGCGAGGTCGCCGAGTGGCAGACGGCAACGATGGAGGAGCTCGAGCGTCAGCAGCACATCAATGAGACGGCGAAGCATCGCGTGGTGGGACTCGTTATCGAGACGCGCCCCGATGCCGTAACGCCGCAGGCGCTTACGCTCATCCGCCGCCTGGGCTGCACCAAGATCCAGATGGGCATCCAGAGCCTCGACCAGCACCTGCTCGATATCAACGAGCGTCGCATTTCGGTGGGCCAAATCGAGCGGGCGTTTTCGCTTGCGCGCCTGTTTGGCTTTAAGATCCATGCGCATTTTATGCTCAACCTGCTGGGCGCCACGCCCGAGGGGGACAAGCGCGACTACGAGCGCTTTATGACCGAGGGGGCCTTTATGCCCGACGAGGTCAAGGTCTACCCGTGCGCGCTCATCGAGGGCTCGCGTCTGGTGGGCTGCTACGAGCGCGGCGAGTGGCGCCCCTATACCGAGGAGGAGCTGCTCGACGTGCTAGCCGATGACATCGTGGTGACGCCGTCGTTCTGCCGTATCAGCCGCATGATCCGCGATTTTAGCTCCGACGACATTATGGTGGGCAACAAGAAGCCCAACCTGCGTCAGCTCGTCGAGAACCGCCTGGCTGCTCGGGGCGACGGTGTGACGGTGCGTGAGATTCGCTATCGCGAGATCAGCACGGCGGGTGCCGACTTGGATGAGCTGACCCTTGACGAGGATGTGGCGTACGAGACGCCGGTGACGCACGAGCGCTTTTTGCAGTGGGTGACGCCGCAGGGCAAGATTGCGGGCTTTTTGCGCCTGTCGCTGCCCGACCATTCGTTTGTTGCCGCGCATGCGGACGAGTTGCCGACGATGCCGGACGAGGCGATGATTCGCGAGGTGCACGTGTACGGCATGGCGGCGCGCGTGGGCGACCAGGGCCAGGCGGCGCAGCATCACGGGTTGGGGCGTTTGCTCGTAGAGCGTGCGTGCGAGATTGCCCGGGATGCGGGGTATGCGCGCATCAACGTGATTAGCGCGATTGGCACGCGCGAGTACTATCGCCATCTTGGATTTTATGACCATGGCCTTTACCTGCAAAAGGAGCTCTAGATGAACAAGCCGAGTGTTTCTGCCGGCGTTGTTGCCGGCGTTGCTCTGGGAGCCGCGGCGCTGGGCGCGGCTGCCGTCGCCGTTCGCGCTGCCTGCCTGCAGGTCGCGCGAACCCGCAATGGATTGGCGCGTGTGAAACGCGTGCACGATGAGGGCGGCGATGAAGTCCGCGTATTGGTGCAAGGCAGTGTCTACCAAAGCGCGAGTTACGTCGGCGAGCGCTGGGCGGAGCCCGTCTTTGCGTATTATCGCGCGTTTGACGACGTGTTTGAGGCCGAGGATGCGATGCGTGACGTTTATGGTCACGGTATCAGCCGTATGCTTATGCTAGGTGGCGGCGGGTTTGCCTATCCCAAATTTGCGCTGATGTCGCACGAGGGCCTGCGCATGGACGTTATCGAGTATGACGGAGAGATCACGCGCCTGGCGCGCCGCTGGTTCTACCTAGACGAGCTAGAGCGCGCGGCGGGCGATCGCCTGCGGGTGATAACCGCTGAGGCTCGCTCGTATCTGGGTGTGACGAGTGTGGGCCATCGTCGCTACGACGTGGTCGTGAGCGATTGCTTTGGCGGTGCCGAGCCCGTAGGCGAGCTGGCGACGGTTGAGGCGTTGCGTTTAGTGCGGGGCAGCCTGAACCCCGGGGGTATCTACGTTGCCAATATCGTGAGCGCAAACGAGGGGAGCGATGTAACGTTCCTGCGCGACTGCGCTGCCACGGCACTCGAGGTATTCGCCCACGCCTGGGTGGTCCCCTGTGGCGATACAGAGTTCGGCGGCGAGGAAAACTACCTGCTCATCGCCAGCGACGGGAACTATGCCTTTGCCGAAGCCGTGCCCTTTGACGCCGACTTCCTCGGCGCCGTCCTTCACGACTAGCGCGTCTTTCTGCGACCAGTCTTTCTGGGACGGGGCTTTTTAGCTGCTTTCGGATGCCGGCTCGCTCCACATCGGGAGCAGTCAATTTGGGACGGGGCTATTTTAGCTATCCCTGCCACTAATCGGCCAAACCTTTCGCTTTACCTGCAAGGGCAGCTAAAATAGCCCCGTCCCAAATTGACTGCTCATATAGTCAGCCCCGTTTTATGCGTGGTCGCGCCAGCTGCGGACACGCTGCTTCATGCCATCTATGTCGAGCACGCCTTCGGCAAAGCCCTTACGCACGAGCTCTTCGGGAACGAACTCATCGTAACGATCGAAGTAAGGCACCTCGCCGGGATAGACGAGCTCGATGGGATCGAAGTCCTTCTCGGCCTCGGCGGCGAGTACCTCAAAGAACGTCTCTTCGTCGGCCTTCATCTTAAACTGCATAAAGTACGGGCGCGACGGGTCGAGTCCGCGAAGGCCCAGCTCCGCGGCACATTTAATCTTGAGCATGCGCTCGAGCGCCAAAAAGGCATAGCTGCCCAGCCAGGGGAAGAGCACCCAGGTGTCGCCGCCCAGGTTAATGAGTGGCCTAGTGCCCGCACCCGAAATCTCGGCCGTATGGCGAGCCTGCGCCAGACGGGCTCGCGCGTTGCCCATAAGGTATGGATATGTCGCGTGCTCGTTGAGCGCCTTGCGCATGCGCTCGAGTACATGCGTGTTGATGTCGCCGGGGCAGTCGCCAAAGTAGGCCGGCACACGGCCCTTGACCTGCGTAGCAAAGACGGTGTGGCGCTTCCAGTCCACTTCCTCGACAATCCAGCAGTGCCCGGCGATGGCGATGCGTTCACCGGGCGGTGGGGGATTGACGATCGTGCCCAGCTCGGCCGACTCGCTGCGGACGGTGAACTCCTCGTTTTCCTGGAACACGGCGTAGAACTTAAAATTGTTGATGATGCGCTCGCCCGCGAGGCCCACGATGAGTCCGCCGCCCTCGGTGACCTGGATATGGTCGATCTTAATGAGGTGACGCAGCAGCACGCGATAGTCATCGGCTGAGACGCGGTGGAAATAACTGAGCGTGAGCACGCGCTGGGCAAGTTCTGCCGGCGTGAGCTCTCCGGTGCTGGCAAGCGTCGACATAGTCTGGTGATAGAGCAGACTGTAGGGGAGTCGATCGAGCTCGGGCGGCTCGACCCACTTTTCCTCGCGATAGAGTTGTACGAGTGCGATGCCCTGCAGGAGCTTCCACGGAATGGTTTCGGGCATCATCGTGCGCGGCTCGGGCTCTTCCTCGCGCATGACAAACCACATCTCGGGCGGAAGGTCGCGGCGTCCCGTGCGGCCCATTCGCTGCAAAAAGGAACTGACGGTAAATGGCGCATCGATCTGAAACGCACGCTCCAGACGGCCGATATCGATGCCAAGCTCAAGCGTAGAGGTGGTGACGGTCGTCTGTGCCTGCTCCTCATCGCGCATGAGCTCTTCTGCCGTCTCGCGCAACGATGCCGAAAGATTGCCGTGATGGATGAGGAAACGGTCAGGCTCGTGTCGGCTCTCGCAGTAGCTGCGCAGCATGGAACATACGGCCTCTGCCTCCTCGCGCGAGTTGGCAAAGACCAGACACTTGCGCCCGCGGGTGTGTTCGAAGATATAGCCCATGCCGGGATCGGCGTTGTCGGGTGCGGTGTCGGTGGGGTTGAGGAGCGCTTGCTCGGCGCCCCGGGGAATGTCGACTTCGCCCTCGGGGGCCGAGGAAGTTTGGCGGTCCTTGGGAGCGGCCTTGCCCCGCGCTCGCTCACGACGTTGACGGCGCTCCTCCTGTGTGGGCTGTCCGCTGCGGCTCGTGCCTTGGGTGTCGGCCGGCAGCGCCGTGGGCGCCGCTGCCTCAATGCGCTCGGAGGCAAGCACTTCGGCCTCTTGAGGACCCATGCTCTCGAATCCCCGCTGCTGTGCCTGGGGACCCGAGTTGTAGAAGTGCTCCATGGAGATGCGCCACACGCGGCGCGGTTCCTCAAAACGGGGGATAACGCAGTCACGTCCCGTTCCCTGTGAGAGAAAAGCGCCCGTGCGCTCGGGGTCGCCGATGGTGGCCGAAAGGCCAATGCGTCGAGGCTGCACGCCGGCCATGCGCGAGAGTCGCTCGATAAGGCAGAGCGTCTGCCCGCCACGGTCGCCGCGCATGAGCGAGTGGACCTCGTCGATGACCACATAGCGCAGGTCGCAAAACATGCGCGGGATCGCCATGTGCTTATGGATCAGGAGCGCCTCGAGTGACTCGGGCGTAATCTGTAAGATGCCGCTCGGCTTTTTGATGAGCTTAGCCTTGTGCGACTGCGAGACATCGCCATGCCAGTGCCAGACAGGGATATCGGCCTCTTCGCAGAGGTCGTTAAGGCGGACGAACTGATCATTGATGAGCGCCTTGAGGGGGCCGATGTAGAGGGCGCCCACGCTCGCGGGCGGCTTCTCCCAAAACTCGGTCAGGATGGGAAAGAAGGCCGCCTCGGTTTTGCCGGAAGCCGTGGATGCCGTCAGGAGCACATTGTCTTGTGTGTTAAAGATGGCATCTGCCGCCGCAACCTGAATGGAGCGGAGACTCTCCCAATCGTGGGAGTAGATGAAGTCTTGGATAAACGGGGCGTAGCGGTCAAAGGCGTTCACGGGGCCTCCTTTCAAAAGCGAATCTCTCAACGCGGCGGGCAGTGGCTTGCTGCATGACTGCTTCAATGTTTGCCCAGATAAAACCTGCCAAAATAAACCTGTCCCTTTTTGGCAGGTTAGATGGCGAATTCGGCGAAGTTGCGGTCGGCGCCTGCGGTGCCGGTGTCGTCTGTTGCGGCTGCTGGCGCGTCACCGCCGACGCTTTGCAGCAGCTCGGCCACGTTGGCGTCGGGGTTTTGGCATAGGATGTCGAGCAGCTCGATAAAGTCACGAATGACTTCGCGCGGCGTCAGATGCGTGTCGGCTCCCACGCGACCGAACTCAATCTTGAGGAAGTCCACCAGGTCGCTCTCGGTAAGCGTGGGTGTCCAGCCAAAGTAGCCGGCGTGAATTTGCATGAGTTTTTCGATCAGCACCAGCAACTCTTCGTAGGTGAGTGGCTGCAGACGGATGATGGGCGCGAGCATGTCCTTAAGGTCCTCGCGTGCAAAGCGGCCCTGAGCGAGTCGGCTGCGCAGGGCCTCGTAGGAGAACACACCGCGGCGGCGGTCTTCGATGGAGGTTGGCGTGCCGCCCATGATCATGCCCAGGTACTGCGCCTTGCCCTGGAGCGTGTCGTTGTACATGGTCAGGATCTTCTCGTAGTTGTATTGGCGCGTGATCGCGTTGGGAATCTTATACAGATTCACGAGTTCGTCGATGAGCACCAGCATGCCCTTGTAGCCGCTGCAGACCAAAAAGCGCGCAATGAGTTTAACGTAGTCGTACCAGTCGTCATCGCTGATGATGGTCGAGGAACCCAGTTCGGCGCGAGCCTCGCTCTTGGTGCGGTATTCGCCGCGGATCCATTTGGTTATGCGGCTCATGGCCTCTTCATCGCCCTCGGATACGGCCGTGCGGTAGCGGCGGAGCATGCGGGCGAAGTCGAAGCCGTGGACCATCTCCTCGAGCGGGGCCAGTTGGGCATTGACGACCGACTCGTCGACGTCGGCACACGAGGCGACCCAGCGATCCAGAATAAGGTTGAGCGCACCGCCCTCGGGGCGTGTCTTGGTCGATATGTTGCGGATGAGCTCACGGTAGGTGGCAAGGCCCTGCCCCTGACCGCCCTGCAGGCGGCGCTCGGGCGACAGGTCGGCATCGGCGACGACGAACCCCTCGCCCATGGCGTGCGTGCGGATGGTCTGGAGCAAAAAGCTCTTGCCTGCGCCGTAGCGACCGACCAGAAACCGGAAGCTCGCGCCACCGTCGGCGATGAGACTCAAATCGGTGAGCAGGGCGCGGATCTCGACCTCGCGCCCTACGGTGATATAGGGAAGGCCGATGCGCGGGACCACACCGCCCTTGAGTGAGTTGAGAATGACGGCAGCGACGCGCTTGGGCACGCGAGGTGCTGCGGATGCGGTATCACTCATGGTCTAGGTATCCTCTCACGTCTGCTTCGTAATCCTCGATAATTTGCGGTCCTGCCGCGCCGAACTCGATAACGGTGTCTCCCACCAGGTCAAAGAGCGTCTCGTTGATGCTGTCGACGAGCATATCCTCGCTCTGGCCCGACCTCTCCACTGCCGATGTCGCTTGCGCTGTGTTTTGCCCGAGGAGCGCGCGAAGAAAGGCATCTTCGGCGGGCGCGAGTTTGTTCGTAGCTTCGGCAGACGCGGGCGTTACGGGTGCGGGCGCAGACACGAGGAGCGGTGCCATGACGCCAAACTCTTCGGCGGAGACAGTCGGCTCGTTGGGTTCGTCTTGCTGAATGGTCATCTCGCCAGGTTCGGCAGTCATGCCGGGCGCAGACTCGCGGCCCGGCTGCTCGATAAGCGTTGCCTCGGCTTCCACGGGCGTGCCGTCCTCGCGCTCCTCATCAATCAAAAGCGCTTCACGCGTTTGCGCGGCGGCGCTCCGAATGTGCCCCAGCTGGCTCAAATCGATATCGATCTTGACGGGCTGGTGTGCGGCATCCCACGAAAGCCATGCCACGATCTCGTCATCGATGATTTTGGCCAGATATTTGGGGACCTTCTCCTCCTTCAGGGGGTGGGCGGGGGCTAGGGCCAGGCGCAGACGTTGGTCGCAGGCGCGCATCATCTCACCAAGCTTGCTGCTCTTTTGCCTGCTGCCGTGAATTCGCATGCATTCCCAAAAACCGTTTTGGCAGCGGTAGATATGGATGGGGTCAAGACGGTATTCGCAGTCCTCGTGGCGCTCGGGCGCAAAGAACACGGCCGAGGCAAACATGGTATAGGGCATGGCCGTCTCCTCCCCAAACAAGCTCGCCACGATACCGGTCTTTCGATGCGTGTCATAGTAGCGCGCCATGCGGACGTACACGGCACATGCCACGTGGCGTAGGTCGCGATGGTGGCTGCGATCGAGTCTAGAGTTATCGAGGTTATACGTGGAGAGGGCGTTGATAGCGGCCATGAGTCGCTCCTCGCCCGCCTCGTCGGGCGGGAGGGGGAGCGTAGGCTCGGAGGTCTTGCGACGCGCAGGCGCCAGATCCGACGGCGTCGGTGCAGGTGCAAGGTCTCGAGCCGCGCGCCGCAGCTCGATAAGGGCGTTATCGAACATGACGGTTTTAGAGTCGCGAAGCAGTTTGGGGTCGAGCCCGTGGAAAACGGCGTAATCTTGCAACCACACGCGTGCAAACCGGTCGATGCCGGGCTCGAAGGCACGATAGGCGTTCCAAAAGGCCTTGATCTTGCTAAAGCCATCGAGTGGGTCATCTACGCCAATGCCGCAGATCAGCTCATAGAGATACAGGAAGGCAAAGGACGTAGACGTTTCCTCGACAGTTCCGCGGCGCACTTGGGCACGCCAGGTAAAGTAGCCGCGCAACTGTCGATCGCTCATGGCATTGTAGGTGGGAAAGTACGACTTAAAGGTGCCGTTGTAGGGACAATCGTCCTCGAAGTCGGCCATCAGCAGGCCTTGGCGGTAAAAGAGCTCCGCCTCCGATAGCCAACGTCCCGCGCCGCCTTTGGGATCATCTTGCCAGCGCGATATCTCGCGCATCTTGCGGTACTGGTCGGGGAGGAAGTTCTGCATCTGTCGACCGGTCTTGAGAATCGGCTCGTCAGCATAGATTTCGTTTGAGAAGTGGGCGGACTGATGGGTCCGGGCCTCGGCCATAATGCGCTCGATGAGCATCTTGACGTCCTGGTCGGCCACCGCTTCTCCTCTCCTAACGCAGCTTCGGTGACCTCATATCATAGCACAGCATCAAACAGGTGTTCGAGATATCGCTACGTAGATAGATTTAGAACAAGAGGGCGTAGATGACCGCCACGACGACGGAGGGGAGCATGTTGGCCGTGCGGAAGGTCTGAGGTCGAATAAGGTTAACCCCAACACAGAAGATGAGCATAGAGCCCACAAGCGAAAGGCTGTCGAGGGCTGCGGTGGTCATGATGGGGGAGAGTGCGCCGGCAAAAAGCGTGATCGTGCCCTGGAATACGGCAACGGGCAGGGCCGAGAAGATGCAGCCGCGGCCAAGCGAGGCCGTCATGGTGCAGACGATGATGCAGTCCAGCGCGCCCTTCAGGGCAAGCGTGGACCAGTCGCCGAGCAGACCGTCCTGAATCGATCCTACGATGGCCATGGCACCGATACACACGGTGAGCGATGCCGAGACAAAGGCGTTGGTAAACTCGTTGTCGCCTTCGCTGCCGGTTTTGCGCTTGAGCCATTCGCCGAGGTTCTCGATGGCGGCCTCCAGGTTGATGGCCTCGCCGATGAGCGAACCGAGGGCAAATGAGACGATAAGCATGGTGGTGCCGGTGGTCGCCAACGCCTCTCCATCGATAACGAGCATCTTTTGCATGGTGCCGCCCAAGCCGATAAACAGAACACACAACCCCGACGCCTTCATGAGCGTGTCTTGGATGCGAGGCGTAATGAAGCGCCCACCCATAAGGCCAAGCAGACCGCCCGCGATCAAAAGCGCGACGTTGATGATCGTTCCTAAACCCGGCATGAACCCTCCTGTAATTGATGCCAACGCGGCAATCGTAGCAGAACGGGGAGGGGCGCTCAGTATCCGAGCCAAGCGGCAGTTAGCGGTCTAGGACAGGATGGGGCTAAAGTCGAAGCGCAGCGTCATGAGGTGCTGTGGGGATTCGATGGCTGCGGCAATGATGTCGGCATCTCGTGCGCGATCGAACCCTTCAAGTTCCATTTGATAGGGGACGTCTTCTTGGATACCGATGCGACGAGGAACCAAAAGCTCGGTTCCGTCGAATTCTCCGGTTCGCGTTCCGTCTGCTGCAACGGAATAAAGGTGTAACTTGGCGGTCGTTGTGGCATCAAGTGCCGAGATAGCTTGGATTTCGTTCGATGCGCTCTTTGCTCCCACTGCTGTAAGTGCCGTAGGCGCGACGACTTCGCCCGAAGGCAAAAAGACGGTATTGGGGAATGCGATGAGGATATTTTTGCGGCGGGGCGCATTGGCAGCGACTGGCTCAATGCTTGCAGCATCGACGGTTTCCGTGTGGTCGAGCGCGACCATCATGCAACAGTTGCCTTCGTCGACACCTGGGGGAGCGGCAAAGTCCAGGCCGTCTTTCGGTTGGGAATCGCCTAGTTCGGTGGCGCTTCCGCTTGGCTTCTCGAGAGGAACCGCAGCGTTGTCTTCTGATGATGCATCGTCAACATGTGCCGGTGCGTCTGCGACCTCGTCTTTGGGGGATTTGTCGTTATCGCTCGATATAGGAGCGGCAATCTCGACGGACCCCACTCCGTGCCATGTCATTTGGAGCAGCGCCGGATCGGCGAGAATGCGCTGCACGCCCGGCTCCTGGGCATCGATATTGATGGGGGCGGGTTCTGATCCGCGCGTGAGGTTAAGCGAGCCCTTCTGCCTGGTGCTTTGAGCCTTTTGGTCGTCCGCGTCGCCAGCGTAGAACAGCAAAGGCGCATCTCCCGTTGCGATGGCTTCGGTGTCCGCCTTGGTCAGCCGCAGCGACGCCGTAAAGGAGATGATGGGCTGCGCGCCATCGACATTCGAGGGAACGCAGCCCAGGCATACACCCCCTTCTTCTTCATGGGCCGCGCTGTCGAAGACGACCTTTGCCCCGTTCGCCGAGTCATCGACCGAGGCAATATCGATGCGCAGCTCTAAGTCGCATGGGTCGCCATCGGCGTCGACTGCAGCCGATTTCCATGTGCAGACGGCGCAACCTGTCCGGGGGCCGTTCTCCTTGTCCGGTCGCTTGATATCCACGACTATCGAGTCGACCGCATTGCGGTGAAGGCATCCCGAGGTTCGGACCGTGGCATGTGCGAGCGAAAAACGTTGGCAGGCGACGATACCCGACGAATTCGCCGCGGGGTTCAGAGCTTGCGGTAAGGAGCTTGCCGTGGCGGGCGTCGCCCAAGCGGCGAGAGGCGTACCGCTCGCCAGTGCGCTGCAACGGGCAAAAGGTTTTTGGGTGCCATGGTTCTCCTATTTATTCCGCGTACTCCGGTCGTGCTTGGCTATTGGTTGCGTTTGATGTGCAGGCCAAGGCACGTCAGTCCTGCTCCCACCGTGGCGACGCCTACCGCAATGAGTTGCCGGGTGTCGCTCGTCTGGACGAGCGGCTCGTGACGGCTGCCGCGATTAAGGCTCGAAAGATCGACGGTCACTTCTGTGGCCGCCTGCGCCTGCTCTTGTTGAGCAAAGGCATTGCGGGTGCGGACGCCAAGATGCCGACGATGGCGGCCAGTGCAATCGCCTTAGGACGTGGCGTGCGCACCGGGCTCGACCGTCCAGGTGATGCTTGCCACTTGATCTCCCGTACCGGTGGCGTGGTAGATGTCACGCGTGACGCGGGCGACGTGGCCACTCACATTGAGCCTAATTTTGTCCGTTCCGTCGGCAATGTCCTTGTACTTCATGTCGAAGCTTGCGTCTTTGGAAAGATCGAGGCCCGTAGTCTGAGTCGCCGAGCTGGCATCCTTTTCTGCCTTATCGGGGCCAACCTTAAAATCGATGGAGTTCTGGGCCGAGCCCGTCTTTGCGTCTGCAACGATTGTCCAGTCGTTCTTGGCCGTGACCTTCATGTTGGTGACGTGGATGCCGTATGCCGAGAGGTTGTCGATGGTAATCGTCTTGTCGGAGGGTCCTACAAGCGTTCCGTCGGCTTTGGCGGCAAAAGGGATGACCGTTGGCGCCTTAAACGAAACATTGCTAATGTCGGCCTTCACCGTCACATCGGTGGTTCCAACGCGCACCTCTGCCATGGCCGCCGTTGGCGCGGCGCCCATCGCAAGTGCGAGCGTAAGCCCTGCGCCCACGGCGAGTGCCCTGGCTCCGCTCAGGTTCATGGGTGTGTTCATAATCGATCTTTTCTGCTCGTCACGGACTGTTTCCGTGATGGTTGGACGAATGGGGACAGGGTGCTGCCCCTGCGAGCGCGTCGGCCACTAGCCTTCTGCCTGTGCCACCCGCACTTTGACACGCGTCGGATTGCCGTGGGTGTCGTAGGTCTTGGCATCGAGTGCCTGAATCTCGATATATGCCTCGCCTTCTTGGATATCGCCGGCGGGGCAGGTCTCAACCGTCTTGCCGGCTTCGACCACACCGGACTCATAGATGGTCTCGTCGTTTTGAATCACGCGGAAGCGCTGGGGAAACTTGTTGTCTTGGACGTTCTGCACGTTGACGCGCAACTTGCCGCCTTCCTGCAACTGTGCGACCGGCGCGACCGAGATCGTCATCATGTTGTCGCGGACGATGGCGTCGAGCTCATCCTGGATTTCTTGGCGCGATTTACCTTCTGCCGTCGTGACTGAGGCGCCCGCTTCGGGCACGGGCTGCGACTGCCAGGCGTATAGCCCTACGGCGATGAGGGCGCAGACGACAGCCAGGCAGACAACGACGAGTTTCTTGCGACGCCCCAGTCCTGCAAGGCGGGGCGGCTTCTTCGCACTCATGCGGCGTCCTTGGTGGTGTAGACACGTGCGAACGTGGACGGGTCCGCTCCAAAGAGCATGTGAAGCATCAGGCGGCGCGAGTAGATGAGCTCGTCGAAGTCGTGAGGGAGCTCGATGTTGTGGATACGCGCGATGTGGTGGGCGAGCGCCGAGAACGACTCGGGGTCGCAGATCACATCGGTGGTGACGTGGTAGACCTCCGTACCTGGAAATGCATCTTCGTCGAAAGGCAAGAGATAGGGGTCGTCATCGACTTCGATGGCGAAACCGTATTGGGGCCAGTAATATGCCATGGAAACCTCCCTGCTCTGGGGCCAAAACTCCTATTGGTTTGGCTGTCGATGCCGACCGTATCAGCCGCAACTTGCCCAATAACTAACCAATTGCTTGACGAGCCGATATCTCCGCAGGTAAAAGCATGTGAAAAAAATCTCAACTATTTTTGACCGATAAATGCACATGTTGTGGCTGCGCGGCAACGTGTGGCAAAAGCGTCGCTTGTCTCGAAAATTCCACCGTTCGCCGAATTGCGCGAACGTTAAAAACGTCAATTATGGAGACGGTCTCGAACATGTCGGTGAAACGATGCGGTAACATTTCCCTGCAAACACTGTAGTTAGCTAAAGGGGGAGTTCGCGTGTCTGCAACCATCAAACCCTTCACCGACGAGTTCGAAGAGTATGGTCGCGATGAGTCTCGCACATCGGGCGAGGCCTCGAGCATCTCGTTTCCGACAACGGAGGACGAGGTCCGCGCCATTATGGAAAAGCTCCATGCCGAGCGTGTCCCGGTGACGGTTCAGGGCGCCCGGACCGGTCTTGCCGCCGGCGCCGTGCCTCATGGCGGTCACATTCTCAATACTTCCCGCATGAATCGCTACCTAGGCATTCGCCGCGATGAGCAGGGCCGCTTTCTTTTGCGCGTGGCGCCCGGCGTCGTGCTGTCTGAGCTGCGCAAGCAACTGGGCAAGAAAGTGCTGCCGACTGCCGGCTGGGACCAGGCATCGCTTGAGGCCTACGAGGAGTTCCAGGAAGCTCCCGAGCAATTCTTTCCTACCGATCCCACCGAGGCATCTGCCTGCCTGGGCGGTATGGCGGCATGCAACGCTTCCGGCGCCCGTAGCTACGCTTACGGCCCCATGCGCCCTCACGTCACGGGCCTTCATGTCGTGCTGACCGATGGCGACCTGCTCGAGCTTCACCGTGGCGAGGTTTTTGCACAGGGTCGTCGCCTCTCGCTCGTCACGGTGAAGGGCCGCACGCTCGAGCTCGACCTTCCCGACTACACCATGCCCAAGACCAAAAATGCTTCGGGCTATTTCGTTGCTGACGATATGGATGCCATCGATCTGTTTATCGGTGCGTGTGGAACACTCGGCGTCATCACCGAGCTCGAGATTGCCCTGCAGGCGGCGCCTGCGGTCGTTTGGGGCGTGAGCTGCTTCTTTGACAGCGAAGACAAGGCCGTGTCCTTCACCGATTCTGTACGTCCCGTCCTGTCCCATGCGGCTGCCATCGAATATTTCGATGCGGGCGCCCTGGATATCCTGCGTCGTCAGCGCGAGCAGTCGACTGCGTTCGCCTCGCTGCCGGCGCTCGACAAAGACGCCAAGGTCTGTGTCTACGTGGAGCTCGACTGCGACGACGAAGCCCAGGCGACTGAGGAGCTGTATCACTTGGGGTGGGTACTGGAGCTTGCGGGCGGCAGCGACGATGCGACATGGGTCGCGCGTACCGAGGTCGATCGCGAGTGTCAGCGATTCTTCCGCCATGCGGTGCCCGAGAGCGTCAACATGCTCATCGACGAGCGTCGCCGTACGGACCCCACCATTACCAAGCTGGGGTCGGATATGTCGGTGCCCAACGCGCACTTGGCCGATGTCATCGCCCTTTATCGCCGCACGTTGGCCGAAAGTGGGCTTGAATCTGCCGCCTGGGGGCACATCGGTAACAACCATCTGCATGTGAACATTCTGCCGCGCGATGCGCAGGATTACTGCCGCGGCGAAGAGCTCTTTGCCCAGTGGGCTTCCGAGGTCACGGCCATGGGCGGCGCCGTCTCCGCCGAACACGGCGTCGGCAAGATCAAGGCGGGCTTCTTGGAGACGATGTACGGTCACGAGGCCATGATCGAGTCGGCGCGGCTCAAGCTCCAGCTCGATCCTGCCGGACAGCTGGGCCGCGGTAACCTGTTTTCGGAGAAGCTCTTGGATGAGCTCGTCCAGAAAGGGGGCGCGTGAAGATGAGCGATTTCCATATGGTGGTGTGCGTCAAGGCGGTGCCGGGCAGCACCGAGGTCAAGATGGACCCCAAGACCAATACCATCGTGCGCGATGGCAAGCAGGCGGTCATTAATCCCTTTGATGCGAGCGCTTTGGAATGCGCGCTGGCGCTGAAGGACGACTTTATCGGCTTTGGCATGGACGTGCGCGTAACGGTGGTGTCGATGGGCATCCCCGCGACTGAATCGCTATTGCGCGACTGCATCGCCCGAGGCGCCGATGACGCACTGCTGCTAACCGATCGCGCCTTTGCAGGTGCCGATACCCTGGCAACCACCTATGCCCTCAAGTGCGGCATCGAGGCGCTCGACGAGGACTTCGACCTGCTCATCTGCGGCAAGATGGCGGTGGACGGCGATACGGCCCAGATTGGTCCCGAGCTTGCCGGTGCCTTCGAGATTCCCTGTGTGACCGACGTGAGCTGCGTGCAGAGTGCGGGCTTTACGACCTGTGGTTCAGTGGCGCTTGTTCACGGCTGCGATGCCGGCGAGGAGACGGTCTATCTTGAGATGCCGTGCGCGATGACGACTGCCAAGGAGATTGGCCAACTGCGCATGCCGAGTATCGCCGGTATTCGTGCGGCCGAGGAGGCGGACGTGCGCGTGGTCAACGCTGCCGACGTGAACGCCGACCCCGCGCGCTGCGGTCTTGCCGGCTCGCCGACACAGGTCGTACGATCGTTTGTGCCCGACCGCGACCAAACGTGCGAGACCGTTGACGGAACGGCGTCCGAGCAGGCGGCGAAACTTGCCAAGATTATCGAGGGGATGGCATAGATGAGCGGACTGATTATCGATAGCGAAGCCTGTATCGGCTGTGGTCGCTGCGTTCGCGCCTGTGCCTCGGGCGGCATCGTAGTGGAAGGCGAGCGGTCCAACCGTTGCGCCCGCGTAACCGACGGCTGCATCCTATGTGGCGGGTGCGTCGACGCTTGCCCCGTCAATGCCATTTCGATCGAGCGCGAGGAGGCCGCCGGCGCGGTTGACCTCGATGCATATCGAGACATTTGGGTATTCGCGCAGACCGACGAGCACGATACGGTGGCTCCCGTTGCCTTCGAGCTCATGGGCAAGGGCCGTGAGCTTGCGGATACACGCGGCTGTCGCCTGGTGGCGCTGGTCGGCATGGGCCCCGAGGGTTCTCTCGGTGACCTGGAGCATCTGGTTTGCGCCGGTGCAGACGAGGTCCTGATCTGTCGCGACGAGCGTCTGCGCCAGAACGATGTGGAGGTCTACGCCCGCCTCATCTGCGATTTGGTGGCAGAGCGCAAGCCCGAGGCCATTCTGTACGGAGCGACCGCCTTTGGCCGCGAACTGGCACCCGGCGTTGCCGTGCGTTTGCAGACGGGCCTTACGGCTGACTGCACCGTGCTTTCGATGGATACGGAGACGGGGCTGCTGCAACAGACGCGTCCGGCGTTTGGCGGCAACCTGATGGCCACCATCGTCTGCCCCAATCATCGTCCCCAGATGGCAACGGTGCGCCCCGGCATCTTTAAGGCGCCCGACTTTGACTACGGCCGCTCCGGCACGATCACCCAGATAGCACTTGCGGATGATGCTAAGGCTCGTGTCGAGATCTCGATTCCCGCCGAGGAGTGGGGACAGCAGGCTTCAATCGCCGATGCCGAGCGCCTGGTCGTGGTAGGTCGCGGCATTGGTTCCAAGAAAAACCTGCCGCTGATGCGAAGGCTCGCCGAGGCTCTGGGAGCCGAGCTTGGCTGCACGCGACCCGTCGTGGAGGCCGGCTGGTTGGAGTATCGCCATCAGATTGGCCAGACGGGCGTATCGGTTTCGCCCAAGATTCTTGTGAGTATCGGTGTTTCGGGCGCCATCCAGCATCTTGCCGGCATCGGTGGGGCGGAATGCATTATCGCCATCAACGAGGACCCGGATGCCCCCATCTTTGGTGCTGCCCAGTACAAGGTTGTCGGTGATGCCGTCGAGGTCGTCGAGGAGCTGCTAGCCCAGCTTGAGCGCTAGGCGCGCGCCAGCCAGTCGCGCATCTCTTCCCTAAGACGGCTCCAGGTTGCCTGTGTGGCGGGGTCGGTAAAGGGCTGCGTAATACCAAAGGGCGCGTCGAGCAGGCGGTAGATATCGCCCTGCTCGCGCGCCAGCGCGCGGCTCGCCGGATAGACGAGCTCAAACATAAAGCAGATGAGTCCTACCAGGTAGTCCGCGGGCTCGTCGCGTTCATCACGTGCGACGCAGCGGTGCTCGTCAAAGGCGGCCAACGTCGGCGCCGAGAAGTGGCTGGCGAGAAATGCGTCCTCATCCACCTTGAGGATGGTGTCGACGGTGCTGTCGGCGATGGTGCGCATAATGTCGATTTTGTCGCCATCGCGCACGATATCGCAGAAGCACCGTGTACGCTCGTCGAGTTGTGCCGGCAGGCGAAAGTCACTGTGATAGGCGATGCTCGCGCGGATGAGCTCGTCTTCTGCCGGGCTGTCGATAAAGTCGCGGATACTTGTTGCCGCGGGCGCGTCTGCAGGGTTTTTGCCAAAGAGGACCTCGAGGCCCAACTTCGCATGGCTCATGCTCTCGGCATCCTTAAACGTGTCCCAGCGTCGCAGCTGCTCAAAGCGGCCCATATCGTGCAACAGCCCACAAAGCCACGCCAGGTCAATGTCCTGCGGTGACCAGCCCTGCTCGCGTGCCACGGCATCACATGCCTCGGCAACGTGGTACGTATGCTCGATTTTGAGCGCGATACGCGGATTGGCGGCATCGTAGGCATCGGTGTAGGTCCTGAAGGCCGCGATTGCCCCCGTTCGATCGATAGCTGTCATAATGACTTCCTAAAAAGCTGTGTCTTTCTGTGTCTTTCGATCCGGTGGCAATTGTAGGTGAACTCGGTTGCCGCCGGGCGATGATTCTGCCATGTCGTCGAATGCGGCTCGGAAAGCTTGTCGGGACGAGGAACGCTATGGTGCTCAAAATCGTTAAAACCGTCTGGCCGGTGATGCTTACCTATGTTGCGATAGGTGCGCCGTTGTCGATGTTCCCACCGCTATTGCGGGTTTTGTCTGCACATCGCTCTTTATTTGCCTGTTCTTTTCGCAGCGGCTGTCGGCGTCGTTGCGGTGGCAATCAAGACAAAGTCGATGTTGTGGTGCTGCGTCTCGGGTATCGGGCTCTATATCGTTTTGAGCCTCGTATAGGAGTGGGGTTCTTTTACCGTCCGGGCCCAACGAATCGAATATCTCACCGAGCCGATCTGCTTCTTCTGGTACCATGGTCAAACTTTACTGTAGCAAAGCATGACGTGGGCTTTTGTCCTGCGTCGGCGGAAATGGGGGTTTCATGGCACAGGAAGCGATCGCCAACGAGCAGAAGAAATTCAAAGTACCGCGCATTCCGGGTGACATCATGATCTACCCGATGATCGTCGGCCTTTTGCTCAATACCTTCTGCCCGCAGGTCTTCGAGATCGGCGGCTTCTTTACCGCCGCCTGCCGCGGCGGTTCCAATACCATCGTCGCCGCGATCCTGTTGTTTGTGGGCGCCGGCATCAGCTTTAAGTCCACGCCGGGTGCCATCAAGACCGGCATCGTCGTACTGATTCCTAAGCTTGTGGTGGCAGCCGTGCTGGGCTTGAGCGTTGCGTATTTCTTTAATGACAACTTTTTGGGCCTGAGCTCGGTTTCCATCATCGGCGGCATTACGTTTTGCAACATGGCGCTCTACACGGGCATCATGGGCGAGTTTGGCGACGAGTCCGAGCAGGGCGCCGTGGGCATCCTGTTCTTCACGGCGGGCCCTGCGGTTACCATGATCATTCTTGGTGTCTCTGGTCTTGCCAACATTCCCGTTGGCACCATCATCGGTTCCATCCTGCCGCTCGTGATTGGCATGGTTTTGGGCAACCTCTTCCCGTTCATCAAGAACCTGCTGGTTCCCGGCACCAATCCTGCGATCGCCGTCATCGGATTTCAGCTCGGTGCGTCTATGAGCCTGTCGAGCTTTATCACCGGCGGCATTTCCGGCATCTTGCTGGGCCTTGTCACGTTGTTTGTCGTCGGTCCCATCACCTTTGCGTTCGAGCGCCTGTGCGGCGGTAACGGCAAAGCCGCCGTGGCTTGTTCCACCATCGCCGGCACGGCTATGACCACGCCGGTTGCTCTTGCCGAGGTCGCGCCACGCTATGCCGAGCTTGCGCCCGCCGCATACGCTCAGATCGCCACCGCCGTCATCATCACGGCAATCATGGCTCCGATTCTGACCGGTTGGGTCGATAAGAAGTTCTACCAGGGCAAGGAAGACCTGTCGCCCGCCGGTGTCGAGGCCATCGAGGAAGCCGTCGCGGCCGACATCGATGGCGAGTAGCCATCGGCGCCCATCAATGATGCTGGCGTGCAACTCGCGCCGTGAGAGCGCCCGGGCGCTCTTGTATTATTCCCTTATTCCCCTCTGGATTGGGGGAGTTATGGTGATGCGTGCGGCTCGGAGAAGCGCTGTCGGTTTGATGACGGGGAGATGGGCCTGGTGGTTAAGGCGCTCAAGATTGAGATGTTCCTGCTAAGCATGATTGTTCTTATCTGGCTTGCCGTGCGGAGTCGTCGCTCCTTGTTCTCGAGCACCCAGCAGCTATTGTTTAGCACGCTTGGCTACACCTCTGCCGCGTACATATTATTCGATATGATCTGGGTGCTATTGGATGGTGTGGACGGCACGTTGGGCATTGCTGTCAACTGGATTTCCAACGCGGTTTCGTTTTCGCTCTTTGCCATCGTGTGTCTCATTTGGTTTATTATTCCGAGACGGTGCAGGGTTCTCGCCTTTTGGCCTCGCGCTATAGGGTGGTGCTTGTAGCGTCGCCTACGGTTCTGGTGGTCGTGCTGGCGTTTACCAGTTACTGGACGCACGCCCTGTTCTATATCGATTCGCAGGGCGTGTATAGTCGCGGCTCTGCTTATATGATCTAGCCCATTGTCAGCTACTGCTACGTTATACATACGTCCCTACATGCGTTTGTGCAATCTCGCAGGGTCGAGAGCCTGCAGACGAAGACCATCTATCGAACCTTGGCATTTTTCTCCATTCCGGCCCTGGTGGGCGGTACCTTTCAGGTCGTATACTCGGTGCCCGGCCTTTGTGTCGGCATAATGATTAGCATATTGTTGCTCTACATTGTCTTCCAGGAGCAGCTCATCTCGACCGACCCGTTGACTGGCCTCAACAATCGCAACCGTTTTGAGACCTATATACTGTCGCTCTTCTCAAATGTGGATCAGGCCGAAGACGTGTATCTGCTTATGATGGACGCCGACGGCTTTAAGCAGATTAACGATCGCTATGGACATGTGGAGGGCGACCATGCTCTTCAGGTCATATCCGCTGCACTCAAAGAAGTCTGCTCGGCGTCTGGTAGCTTTATCGCGCGTTATGGCGGCGATGAGTTCGTGGTGCTTCAAAAGGCGATGGCGGAGCAGAATATCTTGCATCTGTGCGCGGCAATCAACGACGAGCTCGCATGCGCCGAGGTTCCGTATCTGTTGCGGATGTCCATCGGCTACGCACGGGTTGGTGATGGCGTCGATACCTGGCAAGACTTGCTCCGTGCTGCCGACGCGGAGCTCTACCGCGTAAAGCGCGAGAAGAAGAAAGCCGGCGTCCAGATACGCTAGAAAAAAGGGGCGCACGACCGTTGCGATGGTCGTGTGCCCCTTCTGCGCTTTCGGGGACTAGTATCGGCTGTCGAAGATGCGCCTCGTCTTTTTCTCGGAGCGGGGTAGCTCACCGAGCGGTACGGCGGTCGCCTTGGGCGTGCAGCCGATCTTGGCCTTAAAGACGGCAGCCACTTCGCGCTCGCATGCATCGCGCTCGGCGCCCGTCAGCTCGCTTTCGAACAGTAGCTCGAGTACATCGCGACCGTTGACGGCCTCAATCATTACCTGGTACTCCGAGCTCGCTCCGTCGACGAACTTAAGAACTTCCTCGATCTGCGCGGGAAACATATTGCAACCCTTGACCTTGATCATATCGTCGGTGCGCCCGACCAGGGTGTCGATGCGCGGGTGGTCAAGGCCACAGGCGCATGTGCCGGGGATGATGCGTGTCAGGTCGTGCGTGCGGTAGCGGATAAGCGGTGCGCCTTGCTTGCGCAGGGTTGTAAGAACCAGCTCGCCCACTTCGCCGTCAGGAAGGACCTTGCCGGTCTTGGCGTCGACGATCTCGCAGTACACGTAATCGGACCAGATATGCATGCCGTCGTGCTCGCGGCACGAGATACCGATGCCCGGACCGTAAATCTCGGTGAGACCGTAGATGTCAAAGATCTCGATGCCCAGCTCGTTTTGGATGCGCTTGCGCATCTTTTCGCCCCAACGCTCCGAGCCGATGACGCCGCGGGTTAGGTGGAGCTTGTCGCGCAGACCGCGTTTGGTGATTTCCTCGGCCAGCAACAGGGCATAGCTCGAGGTTGCCGTGATGACGGTCGATCCTAGGTCCTGCATCATCTTGAGCTGCTTTTCGGTGTTGCCGGGACCCATGGGAATGGCCATGGCGCCTAGGCGTTCGCATCCCAGCTGAAAGCCGATACCCGCCGTCCACAGTCCGTAGCCCGGGGTAATCTGGATGCGGTCCTGCGCGGTGATGCCGGCCGTGCGATAGCAGCGGGCGAACATATCGGCCCAGTCGTCCACGTCCTGTTTGGTGTAGGGGATGATCACGGGCGTGCCGGTGGTTCCGGATGAGCTGTGGATGCGAACGACTTCTTCGTCTGGTACGGCCTGGATGCCAAGCGGGTACGCCTCGCGAAGGTCCGCCTTCTCGGAAAAGGGCAGCTGCTCAAATTCTTCTTGTGTGGAAATGTTTGCGATGTCAATTCCATCGAACTTTTTGGCATAAAACGGCGAGCGGTCTTTAAGGGTCTGGAACTGCTTGGTAATAAGCTCAAGCTGCGCGGGCTGCATCTTCATGGTTTTGTCCTTGCGTTAACGGGAGGCGAATGCGGAGATGGCGGCAACGGCCACATCAATGGCGCGGTCATTGAGTGCGACAAATTGGGAGCGCACGCTGGCGTGCATGGCTGCGCGAAGTTCCTCGACGGTGAACCCCAGGTCGCTTATGGCGACGGCGCTTGCCAGCAGCGCGACGTTGAGCGCTTTAGGCGAGCCGATCTGCTTAATGAGTGCGGTGTCGTCGACCAGCAGGCAATTGGGGACAGTCTGCCGCAGGTGCTCTAGAAAGGGCTTGGAGCTATAGGCGTCACGCGAGAGCGCCGCCGTTACGGGTTGCACGCTACTCGTAGCACTTACCAAGGCGCCGCCGGGACGTAGATAGCCCAGGCAGCGCACGGCCTCGGCGGGCTCAAATGCAATGATGAGGTCGGCCTCGCCGTGGGCGATAAGCGGCGCGTCGATGCGGGGCTCGTCCTGATTTGCCAGTCGGACATGCGATACGACGGAGCCGCCGCGCTGGGCCATGCCAATGGTCTCGGCGGTGCGCACCCGCCAATTTCGGGTTTCGGCTGCCTGCGCGAGCAACTTGGCGGCAAGGACGGTGCCCTGGCCGCCCACACCGGTAATCATGATGTTGAGCATTAGGCCTCGCCTCCCTTTGCGGCCTCTGCGTTTGGACCGATGGCTCCAAACTTGCAGACCTGCGTGCACAGGCCGCAGCCGTTGCAAAGGGTCGGGTTAACGCGTGCACGTCGTTGCTCGGCGTCCCAAGAGATAGCGGGGCAGCCGATCTGCGTGATGCAGCGTTTGCAGCCCGTACAGCGGCTCTCGTCGACGCAAAGCGCGGGTTTGGGCTTGCTCAGCGTAATGCAGAGGCCCTCACAGATGAGCGCCGAGGGGCCTTCGTGCGTAATGGCGCGTTGGGCGGCTTCGGTTGTCTGGGCTAGGTCAAACGGGTTGGCATGTTCGATGCAGGTGACGCCCAAGGCGCGCAGCACGGCCTCGATTTTGATGGGCTGGGTTTTGGTACCATCCAAACGCAGGCCGGTGCCTGGATGAGGCTGGCCGCCCGTCATGGCGGTGGTGGCGTTATCCAGCACGATGACAGTGATGTCGTGGCCGTTGTAGACGGCGTTGGCGATGCCGGTCATGGCACTGGCAAAGAACGTGGAGTCGCCCACAAAAGCGATCTGCTTTCGCGGGGGTTCGGCAATACCTAGGCCCTGGGCCATAGTGATGCCGGCCCCCATGCACAGGCAGGTGTCGACGGCATCGAGCGGGGCGGCGTTGCCCAACGTGTAGCAGCCGATATCGCCCGAAAGGACGGCGTCGGTAGCGCCTATCGCTTTGAGTGCCTGCTTGACGGCGTAAAAGCTGCCACGGTGCGGGCATCCGGGACAAAGTACCGGTGGGCGCACGGGGAGTGCGGGCGGTTTGGGAAGCGAAGCGTCGGCGCGTGGGGTAACAGCCTGGGCGGGGATGCCAAGGAACGCCGCCAGGCGCTCAACCAGATCGTCGACGGTGTTCTCGCCACGACCGGGCATGGTGCCGTCGAGCTTGCCGTGCACGGTATATGCCGCGTGCGTACGGCCCGCTAGACGCAGCATCTCGTCCTCAAGGACAAAGTCGAGCTCTTCGACGACGAGAATTTGACCCAACCCTTCGGCAAAGCGCCCGGCAGCTGCAGTGGGGAAGGGATAGGGAAGGCCGACCTGCATCAAGCGATAGGGCGGCACGGCGATGTCTGCCGCCGCGGCGCGACGCTCGATAATCGCCAGCGCCTCGCGCGTGTATGCATACGAAACGCCACCGGCCATAATACCCAGGCGCGGCGTGGCATCGCCATGGTTTTCGATGGGGTTAAACGCGTCTGCGACCTTGCCGCTGGAGTAGGCGTCTGCAATCTGCGGCAGGCGCTCGTTAACCTCGCCATGGGCGGCAAACGAACGGCGCGGGAAGATAACCCATTTGGGATCCTTCTCAAAGGTGCCAGCGGGATGTGCGACGGTATGCTCGGGTACCTCCAAATAGGTTGAGGCGTGACATACGCGGGTGGTGGGGCGCACGATAACGGGCGTATGGTAGCGCTCCGAGATTTCAAATGCCTCTTGCATCATCGCGTAACCCTGCTCCAGATTTTGCGGATCGAGCACGGGGATCTTCGCAAATGCGGCAAAGCGGCGCGTATCCTGCTCGGTTTGAGAGGAGATGGGGCCGGGATCATCGGCAACAAACAGCACCAGACCGCCCTTGATGCCCACGTAGTTGAGGCTCATGAGCGGGTCGGAGGCAACGTTTAGTCCAACTTGTTTGCAGGTAAAAAGGCAGCGCGCTCCTGCATACGATGCACCTGCCAGCACCTCGAGCGCGGCTTTTTCGTTGGTCGACCACTCGACGTGGACACCCTCGGCACTACCTTGGGCCTTGAGTTTGGCAACTGTCTCGACAAGTTCCGTCGACGGCGTGCCCGGGTAACCGGCGACCACGCGAACGCCCGCCGCAAGCGCGGCATACGCAAAGGCCTGGTTTCCCATAACCAGTTTCTTATGCATCTGTATCCCCTCGATGTCGCCGGCGCGTTACGGCAAGACGGCGTCTGCCGCCGCGACTCGGTACGAAATCAACGAGATACAGTGTACTCCATTAAGCTAAAGTGAGATCTGACCTTTTCCAAACGGGGTGGTTTGTTAGGCCTTTTTAGGTTTGTTGACAATGATGATGCCACTGCAGACCAAGAGCAGGGCCACAATTACGGTAACGGGGCTCGTGCCAGCGCCCTCTCCGAGCAACAACGCGCTCAACAGCACGCCAAAGACCGGGTTCATAAAGCCAAAGACCGAAACGCGGCTAACGGGGTTGACGGCGAGTAGGCGGGACCACAGCGAGTACGCGACGGCGGAAATGAGCGCCATATAAATGATGAGCGCGATGGCGGGGGCGATTTCGGTGGGGAATAGCACGCCGCCCATCAAAAACCCGATGGCGGTAAGGACCAAACCGCCGACCAAAAACTGCCAGCCGGCGAGCAAGACGCCGTCATGCTCGCGCGAGAAGATGCCAATGAGGCAGGTCGACAGGGCGCCCGCAATAGTGGAAGCCAAGATAAATCCCTCGCCGTCGAGTGTAAAGCCAAAGGTGCCGTCCGCACCCGAAAGGTTGACGAATGCGACGCCGGCAAAGCCCAGTACGCAGCCGAGCACCTTGGTCGCATCGAGCTTTTCGGTGCGAAACGCCAGAGCGGCAAAGAGGATGGCGAGGAAGTTGGCGCTGGCCTCGATGATGGAACTCGACATGGCGCTGGCGCGCGAGAGTCCCAGGTAGAAAAAGAAGTACTGCCCGATAGTCTGGAAGAGCGACAGGATGCAGATGGGCTTAATGTCGCGAGCCTGTGGAACGAGTGGGCAGCGCTGGGCCGCGCTCATCCCAACGATAACCAGGGCGCCGGCAAGCGTGAAGCGCAAGCCCGCAAAGAGCAGCTGCGAGGCGCTATCGTGCGCGGGGATGCCAAAGAGCTCATAGCCGATCTTGATGCAGGGGAAAGCCGACCCCCAGAGTGCGCAGCAGACGAGGCAGCCCAGGATGAGTCCGGGCAGGGTGGCGAGATACGGCTTGCGGCTTTCCATGATGTCCTTCCTGTATGCGCGAAGTAAAAAAGAACCCGCCACCGGGTGTGCCGGTGGCGGGTGTTGTTACCCGAGGGGATTGTACCCGATGGGAACGTATTTAAGCGAAGTAGGCTACGCCGCTCTCAAAGATCGGCATGAACTTATCGCCGGGGACATGCTCGGGCACGTTGCGGTACAGGTTGTCGCCGCGACGCTCGGCATGGCCCATCTTGCCCAGGACGCGGCCGTCGGGGCTCGTGATGCCCTCGATGGCGAGCGCGGAGCCGTTGGGGTTGACGGAGAGATCCATGCTGGGCTTGCCATCCTCGCCCACGTACTGCGTGGCGACCTGGCCGTTGGCGATCAGCTGGGCGAGCACTTCATCGTTGGCGACAAAGCGGCCCTCGCCGTGGCTGATGGCGACGGTGTAGGGGTCGTCCAGACTGCACTGCGACAGCCACGGGGACAGGTTGGACGAGATGCGGGTGCGCACCAGACGGCTCTGATGGCGACCGATGGTGTTGAACGTCAGCGTGGGCGCATCGGGCGTGGCATCGACGATGTCGCCGTAGGGCACCAGGCCGAGCTTGATCAGGGCCTGGAAGCCGTTGCAGATGCCCAGCATCAGGCCGTCGCGGGCCTTGAGCAGGTCGCGGACTGCCTCGGTGACCTCGGGAGCGCGGAAGAACGCCGTGATGAACTTGGCGGAGCCGTCGGGCTCGTCGCCGCCCGAGAAGCCGCCGGGAATCATGACGATCTGGCTTGCACGGATGCGGCGGGCGAGCTCGTGGGTGCTCTCGGCGACGGCCTCGGGCGTGAGGTTGTTGATCACGAAGGTGTCGGCCTCGGCGCCGGCGGCGCGGAAGGCGCGGGCGCTATCGTACTCGCAGTTGTTGCCGGGGAACACAGGGATGATCACGCGCGGGCGGGCGATCTTGGCGCCGCCGTACACGTGGATATCCTTGGCGCGGAAGTCGATGGCCTCGACCTCGGGGGTCTCGCCGGCGCTGCGGTAGGCGAAGACGCCTTCGATACCGCTCTCCCAGGCCTCCTGGAGCTCGGCGAGCTCGATGACTTCGGAGCCGGTGTCGATGACATAGCCCTCGACGGTGGTACCCAGGGGCTCGACGACAACGCCGTCGGCGACCTCGGGCAGCTCGGCGTCCTCGGCGAGCTCGACGATAAAACTGCCGTAGAGCGGGGTGAAGAGGCTCTCCGCGTCCACATCTTCGGCAAGCTCGATACCGATCTGGTTGCCGACGCACATCTTAAAGAGGCTCTCGGCACCGCAGCCGTAGCCGGGCGTGGAGACGGCCAGGGCGTCGCCGGTAGCGGTGAGCGCCTCGACGGCGTCAAACGCGGCGAGCAGCTGCTGGGCATCGGGGCGGTAGTCCTCGCCATAGGTGGCGGGGGCGATGCGAACGACGCGGTGCGTGAGGCCCTTAAACTCGGGGGAGACGGCGCGGGCGGCACGGCCCACGGCGACAGCGAAGCTGATCAGGGTCGGCGGAACGTTGAGCTCGCCGGCCTCGTCCTCAAACGAGCCGCTCATGGAATCCTTGCCGCCGATGGCGCCGGCACCCAGGTCGACCTGGGCCATAAGGGCGCCCAGGACGGCTGCCATGGGCTTGCCCCAACGTTCGGGCTCGGTGCGCAGGCGCTCAAAGTACTCCTGGAAGGAGAGGTAGGCGCGCTTGTGCTCAAAGCCGGCGGCAACGAGCTTGGCGATGGACTCGACCACGGACAGGTAGGCGCCTGCAAACTGGTCGGCCTCCATCAGGTAGGGGTTGAAGCCCCATGCCATAGCGCTCGCCGTGGTGGTCTCGCCGTCCACGGGGAACTTGGCGACCATGGCAGAGCTCGGGGTGAGCTGCGTCTTGCCGCCAAAGGGCATGAGCACGGTAGCGGCACCGATGGTGGAGTCGAAGCGCTCGGAAAGGCCCTTGTTGGAGGCGACGTTGAGATCGGTGACAAGCGAGGTCATGCGCTCGGCAAGCGTGGTGCCGGCCCAGCTGGGTTGCCACACGCTGCGGGCACACACGTGGGCGACCTGGTGCTTGGGTGCGCCGTTGGAGTTGAGGAACTCGCGGGACAGATCGACGATGGCGACGCCGTTCCAGGCCATACGCATGCGCGGCTCGGCGGTAACCTTGGCGATGACGGTCGCCTCCAGGTTCTCCTCGGCGGCATAACCCATGAACTCCTCGACGTCACCGTCGGCGACGGCGCAGGCCATGCGCTCCTGGGACTCGGAGATAGCGAGCTCGGTTCCGTCCAGGCCATCGTACTTCTTGGTCACGGTGTCCAGGTCGACATACAGGCCGTCGGCAAGCTCGCCCACGGCGACCGAGACGCCGCCGGCGCCAAAGTCGTTGCAGCGCTTGATCAGGCGGCAGGCGTCGCCGCGGCGGAACAGACGCTGCAGCTTGCGCTCGACCGGGGCGTTGCCCTTCTGGACCTCGGCGCCCGAGGTCTCGATGGAATCGGTGTTCTGGGTCTTGGAGGAGCCGGTGGCGCCGCCGATGCCGTCACGGCCGGTGCGGCCGCCCAGCAGGATGATCTTGTCGGTGGGGGCGGGGCACTCGCGACGCACGTGGTTTGCCGGGGTGGCGCCCACGACGGCGCCGACCTCCATGCGCTTGGCCACGTAGCCGGGGTGATAGAGTTCGTTGACCTGACCGGTGGCAAGGCCGATCTGGTTGCCGTAGCTGGAGTAGCCGGCGGCAGCGGTAGTCACGAGCTTGCGCTGCGGCAGCTTGCCCTCGAGCGTCTCGGAGACCGGGACGGTGGGGTCGCCGGCGCCGGTGATGCGCATGGCCTGGTACACATAGCTGCGGCCAGAGAGCGGGTCGCGGATGGCGCCGCCCACGCAGGTGGCGGCACCGCCGAAGGGCTCGATCTCGGTCGGGTGGTTGTGGGTCTCGTTCTTAAACAGGAACAGCCAGTCCTGGTCCTCGCCGTCGACATCGACCTTCACCTTGACGGTGCAGGCGTTGATCTCCTCGGACTCGTCGACATCGGTCATGACGCCGGTCTTCTTAAGGTACTTGGCACCGATGGTGCCCATGTCCATGAGGCAGACGGGCTTGGCGTCGCGACCGAGCTCGTGGCGCATCTCCATATAGCGGTCGAAGGCCTGCTGTACCACGGCGTCATCGATTGTCACGTCGTCCAGGACGGTACCGAAGGTGGTGTGGCGGCAGTGGTCGGACCAATAGGTGTCGATCACGCGGATCTCGGTGATGGTGGGGTCGCGGTCCTCATCGCGGAAGTACTGCTGGCAGAAGGCGATGTCCGCCTCGTCCATGGCAAGGCCGCGCTCGGAGATAAAGGCGGCAAGGCCGGCCTCGTCGAGTTCGCGGAAGCCGTCGAGCACCTCGACGGGCTGGGGCTCGGGGGTCTCCATGTACAGCGTCTCGGGTAGGTCGAGCGAGGCGATGCGGGCCTCGACGGGATTCACCACGTAGTGCTTGATGGCCTCGATGGCGGCTTCGTCCAGAGCGCCCGAGATCATATAGACCTTGGCGGAGCGCACGGCGGGGCGCTCGCCCTGGCTGATGAGCTGCACGCACTCGCTGGCGGAGTCGGCGCGCTGGTCAAACTGGCCAGGCAGGAATTCGACGGCAAAGACGGCGCCATCGCTTGCGGGGAGTTCGTCGTAGGTCACATCGACCTGGGGCTCGCTAAAGACGGTCGGCACGCAGGAGCGGAAAAGCTCCTCGTCGATGCCCTCGACGTCGTAGCGGTTGATGATCCTCAGGGCCTCGATGCCCTTGATGCCGAGAATTTCGGTCAGCTCGCCCTTGAGCTGCTGAGCCTCGACGTCGAACCCGGGTTTCTTCTCCACGTAAATACGAGAGACCATTGGTTCCTGCCTTCCTGATCGGTTGGGCGTACGGTGCGGTATGCGGCAGCGGTCGGTTTGCGGGACAAGCCTCGCGGTCGCCTTGAGCCACATGTTTGTAAACGTCACTATGATACGACAGCTCATGGCGTATTGAGGACGGCGAGGGTGCTACAGTGAAGCGCAAACAAGAGAAAGGCATCACATGGCATTCGTTTCGCTCGCCATCATCGCGCTTGTGGCTTTCGCAAGCCCCTTTATCGCATCGGCGATTCCCGGAAAGCCCGTTCCCGAGACGGTCTTTTTGCTCGTGTTCGGCGCGGTGCTGGGACCTCATATGCTCGGCGTCATCCATGTAGATGCCGAGGTCTCGCTTGTGTCCGAGCTCGGTCTGGCCTTTTTGTTCCTGCTTGCCGGCTTTGAGATCGACCCCAAGAACATCACGGGCGTCGAGGGACGCTACGGTATGGCGACGTGGGTCGTCACGTTTGGCATCGCCTGGCTTGCCGTGCGCTTTACCCCGTGGTTCTCGGTCAGCCATTTCGACGGTATCGCCGTGACGCTGGCGCTCACTTCGACGGCGCTCGGCACGCTCGTGCCCATCATGCGTGAGCGTTCGCTGACCGGCACGCGCGTGGGCGACTCCATCCTTGCCTATGGCACGTGGGGAGAGCTCGGTCCCGTGCTTGCCATGTCGGTGCTGCTCTCCGCTCGTACTGGTATCCAGACGCTCGTGATCCTTGGCTTGTTTGCACTGGTCTGTGTGCTGTTGGCCGTGGTTCCGAGCCGCTCCAAGCGCGTCGGCAGCCGCTTCTTTGCGTTTGTCGAGGAACGGGCCGACACGACGTCGCAGACGTTCGTGCGCCTGACGGTGCTCATCCTGGTCACACTCGTGGCATTTTCCGCCATCTTTGACCTCGACATCGTGTTGGGCTCTTTTGCCGCTGGCTTTGTCCTGCGCTATATCATCCCCGAGGGCAACCATACGCTCGAGACCAAGCTCGATGGCCTGGCCTATGGCTTTTTGATTCCGGTGTTCTTTACCGTGTCAGGCGCAAAGATTGACCTGACGGCCGTGGCGTCGCGCCCGGGTCTGCTCGTGGGCTTTATCGCGGCGTTGCTGATCATTCGCGCCGTGCCGATCCTTGTCTCTATGAGCATTTGTCCCGCGACACGTGACGTTTCGGCGTATGGCCGCATTACCGTGGCCCTGTACTGCACCACGGCCCTGCCGATCATCGTTGCCGTGACGAGTGTGGCCGTCAACGCAGGCGCGCTGTCGCAAGACGTCGCCTCGGTTATGGTAGCCGCCGGTGCCATCACGGTGTTCTTGATGCCGCTGCTCGCGCAGCTCTTCTATCGCGTGGTCGATGCCGCGCCGGCCACTGCCGTGGCAGAGGTCGCCGAGCACCCTGCCGACGCACTCGATATCCTGCGCGCTCACCACGACCTAGCGAGCCTGCTCGCGCGCGAGCATGAGCTTTTGACCTCGCATGGCCATGGGCGTTCGCTCGACGGCATACCTACCCTTGATTCCATTGCTGACCGCCTCTCGATCGAGGCGGCAAGCGGCCACATCGATGCCCGCATCGTGGACGCCGCTCATTTGCTGGCTGAGAAGACCTATGGCGACGAGATCGACCCGTCCAAGCTGACTCCGCGTGAGCGCCGCCGCCTGGAGCGCGCCAAGCTCGCCGTGCGCGAATACCGCCGCCGCATGCTGGAGCTCTACGCGCGCGATGAAGCCCAGGACGACGACGGCAAATAACGAGATGCTTCCCTAGGGGAAGCCGCGTCCCGCTTTAAAGACCCGAAACGGGACGCAGTTTCCGCATCGGCCCCCATCGGGAAGTCACATCCCAGAATGGACGTCCGGAGTGGGATGCGGTTTCCGCTTTGGACTCCTGCCGGAAAGCGCGTCCCAGTCTGAAGGTTCAAAATGGGATGCGCTTTCCGAATCAAAGGCCTTGAGGAAAGCGCGTCCCAGAATTGGCGTTCAAAACGGGGCGCATTTTCCGAAACATGGCCCTGAAGGAAGCTGTGTCCCGTTCTGAGCTGAAATACCGGGACGCAGTTTCCCTTACAAACAGAAGAAGGCGCGCTGCCTGCGGTTGATGCAGGCAGCGCGCCTTTTGCGTTGGGCCTCGTTGAGGTTCGAAGTCGTGGCTTGCGACCTTTAGGAGCGGGCGGCTCCGTCGACGGGGAGCACGGCGCCCGTGACGTAGGAGGACATGTCGCTCGCCAGGAAAACAAAGGCGTTGGCGACATCCTCGGGCTCGCCCATGCGACCCAGCGGAATGGTGGCGATGATGGGCTTGATGACCTCTTCGGGCAGGTTGGCGACCATATCGGTCTTGGTTACGCCGGGTGCGACGGCATTGACGCGAATGCCCATGGGGGCGAGCTCGCGCGAGAGCGACTGGACCATGCCGTTGACGGCAAACTTGGACGTGGGGTAACCGACGCCGGAGGGCTGACCGTACTTGGCGACCATCGAGCTCGTGGTGGTGATGGTGCCGCCGTGGCCGGCCTCGGTCATAATCTTGGCGGCCGCCTGGTGACCGTTAAAGACGGCGACGACGTTGAGGTCCATGACTTTGGCGAACTCCTCGGCCGTGTAGTCCAAAAGCGGCGAGCGCTGGGAGATGCCGGCGTTGTTGACGACCGTGTCCAAGCCGCCCATGTCGGTTGCAGCCTGGGTAAAAGCCTCGGTCACGGCCTCGAGTGAGGTGAGGTCGCAGGAGCGGCTCCAGACCTTGGCGTCGGGATAGGCGGCCGCCAGCTTCTCAACGGCCGCGTCGGCAGTCTCCTGGCGCGAGCCAAAGACGGTGACGGCGGCACCCTCTTCGATAAAACGGCAGGCGATGGCATAGCCGATACCGCGCGTGCCTCCGGTGACGATTGCTTTCTTGCCCTCGAGCAACATAGTGCTTCCTCTCATCGCGGGCGGACATTCTCAGCACAGCGTAGCGGTAGCCGGAATCGACCGCGTTTGCATATCGGTGAACGGTAGCGCGCGTTACCGATGGGCGGCTCGCGCAAATGTGCTCTGCCGTTGTGCTTAGGGCAGGAGGCAAAAGGGCTCCCGTCCCACATCGGACGGGAGCCCTCAAAGCGCGCATTGCTAGGCGAGCGTTGGGTTAGTTGGCCATGACGCCTTCGGTCCAGGCCTCGACGTTCTCGATGCGCAGGACGTTGGCGACCTCGGCCACGCAGTCGACGCTGGCAAGCTCGGCCGCGGCAGCCTGGACGTCCTTCTCGAGCGCGCGGTGCGTCAGGAAGATGACCGAGCAGGCATCGCTGACGCCCGACTTGCCGTCCTCGACCTGGTTGATGAGCGAGATCGAGATGTTGTGCTTGGCAAAGATATCGACCGTCTCGGACAGGGCACCCACGCGGTCGGCGACCTTCAGGCGCACATAGTACTTGGTCTGGAGCTCGTCCATGGGCTTAAAGGCGAGGTTGTGGCCATAGGGCTCAATCTCGGGCAGCGGAGCCACGCCGCGGCTGATCTGCTCGGAGAGCGACAGGATATCGCCCACGACGGCGCTCGCGGTGGGGAAGGAGCCTGCGCCGGCACCGTAGAACATGGTCTCGCCCACGGCGTCGCCTACCACGTAGACGGCGTTCATGGCGCCGTTGACCTTGGCGAGCATGTGGTCGGCGGGGATCAGCGTGGGATGCACGCGGACGTCGACGCCGGCCTCGGTGTTGCGGGCGATGCCGAGCAGCTTAATGGTGTAGCCGAGCTCGCGGGCCTGGGCGATGTCCTCGGCGCCGATGGTGCGGATACCCTGCTGGTACACATCATCGGTGGTAACGCGGGTGCCAAAGCCGATGGAGGCGAGGATGGCCGTCTTGCTGGCGGCGTCGAAGCCGTCGACGTCGGCGGACGGGTCGGCCTCGGCGTAGCCCTTGGCCTGCGCGTCGGCGAGCACGTCGGCGTAATCGGCGCCCTCGGCGTCCATGCGCGACAGGATGTAGTTGGTGGTGCCGTTGAGGATGCCGGCGATGGTCAGGATCTTGTTGCCCACCAGGTCGTGCTCGAGCGTGCTCACGATGGGGATGCCGCCGCCGCAGCTGGCCTCGCACTTAATCTGCACGCCGCACGCGCGCGCCTTCTCGGCAAGCGTCTCGACGTGACGGCCCAGCAGGGCCTTGTTGGCAGAGACGACGTGCTTGCCGTGCTCAAAGGCGGTGGTGAAGATCTCGGTCGCGGGATGCTCGCCGCCGATCAGCTCGACGACGATATCGACGGCTGGGTCGGTAACGACGTCATGCCAGTCACTCGTAAAGGCCTCGCGCTCAATACCGGCTGCCTCGGCCTGCTCCCAGGCAAGCGCGCAGGCGCGGGTCAGCTTAAGGTCGATGCCGTAGGCGGCCAGGTACTCATCGTGGTGGCTCTTGATCAGACGGGCCACGCCGCCGCCGACGGTTCCCAGACCGATCAGACCGACGTTCACGGTGCGCAGGGGTTCGCTCATAGATAGCTCCTTCGTGCATCTTATAGATTGATTGATCAAGTAATGTTGAGTGCATTCTAGCGTGAACCGAGAGCGCGTGCTCGCCAGGCAACAGGAGTCGCACAAAACGGCACCCCCGAAACGCTGCGGAAACATTGGAAACATGCTCGCTACAAACGGAACTCCGTAACAAACTGTCAACGTTTGCGCCATAAGGTTTGCCCCGTACCGCAAGACGGCCGCACCGCGGCCAGCGAAAAAGGGGGACACCATGTTCAACATCAACAGCACGCTCAGCCGTAGGAACTTTCTCGCCGGCGCCGCGGCGCTCGGCAGCGCTGCCGCGCTCGCTGGTTGCTCGTCGGGTGGCTCGGACGGCGGCTCCGCCGATGACGGTAAGACCTTCAAGATCGGTGTCATCGGCCCTCTGACCGGCGCCGCGGCAACCTATGGCGTTTCGGCCGAGAAAGGTGCCAAGCTCGCCGCCAAGGATTTCTCGACCAAGGATCTCAAACTCTCGCTTAAGTCCGAGGATGACGTCGCCGACGGCGAGAAGGCCATCAACGCCTTCAATACCTTGTGCGACTGGGGCATGCAGGCGCTCGTCGGCCCCGTCACGACTGGTGCCGCCGTCGCCGTCTCGGGCGAGATCGCCGACGATATGCTCATGGTCACGCCTTCGGCCTCGTCGCTCGACGTCACCAAGGATAAGACCACGGTCTTTCAGGTTTGCTTCACCGATCCCACCATGGGCGCCAGCGCCGCGAAGTTCCTGGCCGAGAAGTATGCAGACGCCAAGATCGCCCTGTTCTACAACTCCGGCGATACGTATAGCTCGGGCGTTGCCGACGCTTTTGCCGAGCAGGCCAAGGCGTCCAAGCTCGATATCGTCGATACCGAGACCTTTAAGGACGACTCTTCCACGAGCTTTACCAACCAGCTCACCAAGGCCAAGGAGGCCGGCGCCACGCTTATCTTTGCCCCGATCTATTACACGCCGGCGTCCGTCCTGCTCAAGAACGCCAAGGACATGGGCTACGAAATGACCCTCATGGGCACCGACGGCATGGACGGCCTGCTCTCCGTTGAGGGCTTCGACACCTCTCTTGCCGAGGGCGTGCTGCTCATGACCCCGTTCTCTGCCGACGATGAGAAGAACGCCGACTTCGTCAAGGCATATAAGGACGCCTACAACGAGACGCCCAACCAGTTTGCCGCCGATGCTTATGACTGCATCCACGCGATTGTCGAGGCAATCGATGAGGCGGACATCGACATTACGGTCGACGGCGCCGACATTGCCGGCGACCTTGCCAAGGCTATGCGCAAGATCAAGATTGAGGGCCTGACAGGCGAGCTCACGTGGAACGACGAGGGCCAAGTCGAGAAGCCCGCTACGGCCTATGTGATTCAGGACGGCAAGTACATCGCCGCCTAAGTGCATATAACGAGACCGGTGGGGCCATGTTATTCAGGGCAGGAAAGCTTGTAACAGAACGGAAACATTACTTTCACACAATAAAGTCGCTAAACTGTATAAACCGACAGAAATACGCATAATTATGGATAAATGGACAAGGCAAAAGAAAAGTTGAAATAATCGCCACTTTTCTCAACTAAAGCGTCTACTATTTTGCGAACGCCGAAGACGGCGGAGGATGGCCTGTCGGGTAACCGAAACCCGACGAGATTTGAGAGGAGAGCCGCATGTCGAGCCTCACCGGTAAGTCATTGAACCCTGTTATGAATCGCAGGAGCGTTATCGCGAGCGCAGCAGGTCTGGGGGCGATGTCCATTCTAGCTGGCTGCTCCTCCAACGGCGGCGACAGCGGTTCCGCTTCGAGCGACGCTTCGTTTAAGATCGGCACCATTGGCCCGCTGACCGGTGCCGCCGCGTCTTACGGCAAGTCCGTTACCCAGGGCGTCGAGCTTGGCTGCAAGGACTTCTCCACCAAGGAGCTGCCGCTTGCCAGCAAGGCCGAGGACGACCAGGCCGACGGCGAGAAGGCCGTCAACGCCTTTAATAACCTGCTCGACTGGGGCATGCAGGCCCTCGTCGGCCCGACCACCACGGGTGCGTCGGTTGCCGTTGCCGCAGAGTGCAGTAACGACCCCAAGACATTCATGATCACCCCGTCCGCGTCCTCCGAGGACGTCACCGACGGAAAGGATTGCGTCTTCCAGGTTTGCTTTACCGACCCCAACCAGGGCGTCAACGCTGCCAAGTTCCTGGCAGAGAAGTATGCGGACGAGAAGTTCGTGCTGTTCTATAACTCCGGCGACGCTTATTCTTCGGGCATTGCAGATTCCTTTAAGGCTCAGGCCGCTGAGTCTAAGCTCGAGATTGTTGACGAGGAGACCTTTAAGGACGACTCCGCTACGAGCTTTACCAACCAGCTGACCAAGGCCAAGCAGGCCGGCGCCACCATGATCTTTGCGCCGATCTACTACACGCCGGCGTCCGTCCTGCTCAAGAACGCCAAGGACATGGGCTACGACGTCAAGATGATGGGATGCGACGGCATGGACGGCATCCTGGGCGTCGAGGGCTTCGACACCTCTCTTGCCGAGGGTCTGCTGCTCATGACCCCGTTCTCCGCCGACGACGAGAAGAATGCCGACTTCGTCAACGCTTACAAGGATAAGTACGGCGATACCCCCGACCAGTTTGCCGCCGATGCCTACGACGGCGTGCACGCGGTGGCCGAGGCCCTCAAGGAGGCCGGTCTTGGTGTCGACGCCGACCCGACCGAGGTTGCCGAGAAGCTGCCCAAGGCTATGCTCAAGATTACCGTTGACGGTCTGACCGGCAAGCTCTCCTGGAACGACAAGGGCCAGGTCCAGAAGGATCCTACGGCGTATGTCATCACCGACGGCAAGTACGTACTGGCCTAATAGGCCGCCTTACATAGAGCGGTTTTGATCCCAAGCAGGGGAGGTTTTTCGCCTTCCCTGCTTGCTTGGTATCTGGGGACAACGTAACGTCCCTGTTTCATACATCAACTGGAAACCTATTCGAAAGGGGGATGTGGAACATGACGGTCTTTATCCAATACCTGGTCAACGGCCTGTCCATGGGCAGCGTCTACGCCATCATCGCGTTGGGCTACACCATGGTCTACGGTATCGCCAAGATGCTCAACTTCGCTCACGGCGATGTCATCATGGTCGGTGCCTATGTCTCGTTCTGCGCCACGTCGTATCTCGGCCTCCCGGGCTGGGCATCTGTAGTTCTCTCTTGTGTGGTCTGCACGGTTCTCGGTGTTCTCATTGAGGGTCTGGCCTATAGGCCGCTGCGCCAAGCAGGCCCGCTGGCCGTTCTGATCACGGCCATCGGTGTGTCCTACTTCCTGCAGAATGCCGCGCAGCTTCTGTGGGGCGCCACGCCCAAGAACTTCACTTCGCTCGTCACCTTCCCGGTGCCGGAGTTCTTGGCCAAGTTCAACGTAAGTGCCGTCTCGCTCGTCACCATCGTCGCCTGCCTGGTTATCATGGCCGGTCTGATGATCTTTACAGGTAAGACCAAGATGGGCAAGGCCATGCGCGCCGTGTCCGAGGACAAGGCCGCCGCTCAGCTCATGGGCATCAACGTCAACCGCACCATCTCGATGACGTTCGCCATCGGCTCCGCCCTTGCCGCCATCGCCGGTGTGCTCCTGTGCTCCTACTCGCCGGTTCTGCAGCCCACCACGGGCGCCATGCCTGGCATCAAGGCCTTCGACGCTGCCGTTTTCGGCGGCATCGGCTCCATCCCCGGTGCCTTTGTCGGCGGCATTCTCATCGGCATCATCGAGGCGATGGCGCAGGCTTACATTTCCACGAGCCTTGCCAACTCCATCGTCTTTGGCGTTTTGATCATCGTCCTGCTCGTCAAGCCTGCCGGCCTCTTGGGCAAGTACGTACCCGAGAAGGTGTAGGTGAGCGTTATGAAGTTTCTTACAGACAAGCAGACGCGTCACGACTTTGTCACGTACGCCATGTGCGTTGTGGCGTTCGCCATCGTGTTCTTTATGCAGTCTAACCACATGATTCCGCGCATGATTGTCGGTCAGCTGGTTCCCATCACGGCCTATATCGTCATGGCCATCTCGCTCAACCTCGTCGTCGGCATCGCGGGCGACTTGTCGCTGGGCCACGCGGGTTTTATGAGCGTCGGCGCCTATACGGGAATCGTCACCGCCGTCGCGCTGGAGAGCGCCATTCCGTCCGACCCGGTGCGTCTGATCATCAGCATTGTGGTCGGCGCTATCGCCGCTGCCATTCTGGGCTTCCTGATCGGTATTCCGGTTCTTCGCCTGAGCGGTGACTACCTGGCCATCGTAACCTTGGCCTTTGGCGAGATTATCAAAGAGATCGTTACCTGCCTCATTGTGGGCGTCGATTCCCGCGGCCTGCACGTGATCTTTAACATCACGGGCAATTCCACGATCGACGACCTGCACCTGCTCGAAGACGGCACCGCTATCATCAAGGGTGCCCAGGGCGCATCTGGTGTTTCGACCTACTCGACGTTCCTTGCTGGCGCCATCCTGGTTATGGTTGCGCTCGTGATTGTGCTCAACTTGGTCCGCAGCCGCACCGGTCGTGCCATCATGGCCGTGCGCGATAACAAGATCGCTGCCGAGTCCGTGGGTATCTCCGTCACCCAGTACCGCATGATCGCCTTCGTGGTTTCCGCCGCTCTCGCCGGTGCTGCCGGAGCCCTCTTCGGCGGTAACTTCTCGCAGCTCTCCGCCACTAAGTTCGACTTCAACACGTCGATTCTCATTCTGGTGTTCGTGGTCCTGGGCGGTCTGGGCAACATGCGCGGTTCCGTCATTGCGGCGGCGCTGCTCACGGTGCTCCCCGAGCTGCTCCGTCAGTTCTCGGACTACCGCATGCTCATCTACGCCATCGTGTTGATTCTGGTCATGGTCTTTACTAACAACCCGCAGCTCAAGGCGTTCTTCGCGCGCATTAAGGACCGCTTTGCTTCCAAGAAGGAGGTGGCAACCGATGCCCAGTAAGTTTGAGTTCAACAAGGGCAAGATGGTCCCGTATCCTTCTGGCGCCATCGTTCCCGACCGCGACCTGGGCGAGCGCCCGGCGCTCGAGTGCATCCACCTGGGCATTGAGTTCGGCGGCCTTAAGGCGGTCGACGACTTTAGCCTGACCATCGGTAAGACCGAGATCGCCGGTCTCATCGGCCCCAACGGAGCCGGCAAGACCACGGTCTTCAACCTGCTCACCAAGGTGTACCAGCCCACGCACGGCACCATCCTGCTCGACGGTGAGGACACCTCGGGCAAGTCCGTCTACCAGGTCAACCGCATGGGTATCGCTCGTACCTTCCAAAACATCCGCCTGTTCAACACCATGACGGTGGAGGACAACGTAAAGGTCGGCCTGCACAACCAGGAGCGCTACTCCGGCTTTGAGGGCGTGCTGCGCCTGCCGACGTATTGGAAGCACGAGAAGGCCGCCCATGAGCGCGCCATGGAGCTTCTGTCCATCTTTGATATGGAACATCTGGCAAACGAGCAGGCCGGCTCGCTGCCTTACGGCGCTCAGCGTCGTTTGGAGATCGTCCGCGCGCTTGCCACCAATCCCAAGCTACTACTGCTCGACGAGCCTGCCGCCGGCATGAACCCGTCCGAGACTGCGGAGCTCATGGCGAACATCGTCAAGATTCGCGACACCTTTGGCATTGCCATCATGCTCATCGAGCACGACATGTCGCTTGTCATGAATATTTGCGAGGGTATCTGCGTGCTTAACTTTGGCAAGGTCATCGCCAAGGGCACGGCCGAGGAAATCCAGAACAACGAAGCCGTTATTGAGGCTTATCTGGGCAAGCAGGATAAGGGGGAGAACTAAATGGCAGAGCCGATGCTTTCCGTCTACAACATCAACGTCTGGTACGGCGCCATCCACGCCATTAAGGACATCTCCTTTAACGTTAACGAGGGCGAGATCGTTGCCCTGATTGGCGCGAACGGCGCCGGCAAGTCCACGACGCTCAAGACTGTCTCGGGCCTGCTGCGCTCCAAGACCGGCTCCATCAAGTTTATGGGCGAGGACATTATCCATACGCCCGCCGACAAGCTGGTTGGCAAGGGCCTGTCTCAGGTACCCGAGGGGCGTCGTGCCTTTTTGCAGATGACGGTCGAGGAGAACCTGGAGATGGGTGCCTATACACAGCCCAAGTCCACGGTTGCCCCGGGCCTCGAACGTGTTTACGAGCAGTTCCCGCGCCTGAAGGAACGCCGTCGCCAGGTGGCCGGCACCCTTTCGGGCGGCGAGCAGCAGATGCTCGTTATGGGTCGTGCCCTTATGAGTAACCCCAAGCTGCTCATGCTCGACGAACCCTCCATGGGTCTGGCGCCGATCCTGATCGAGCAGATCTTCCAGATTGTCGAGGATTTGCACAAGGCCGGCACCACGGTGCTCCTGGTCGAGCAGAACGCGCAGATGGCGCTTTCCATCGCCACACGCGGCTACGTGCTCGAGACCGGCAAGATCACCATGACCGGCACCGGCCAAGAGCTGCTGCACGACGACAACGTCCGCAAAGCTTATCTTGGTGGTTAATCCATCCAGTAATAGGGGCGCTGACCAACTCGGTCAGCGCCCCTTTTGAAATGATCCGTTGGCTTGGTATTTAAAGTGCGACAATGCCGTGTGGAAATAGAAGTGTCATCTGGGGGTCTATCTATGCTGTACGAGTTTTGTGCCGAGAACTTTGAGCGGGTGCCGGCGGCCATTGCGGCCGGTGCGGGACGCATTGAGCTGTGCGACAACCTTGCGGTTGGAGGCACCACGCCCTCGGCCGGCGTTATCAGCGCTACGACCAGCTATGCTCGCGAGCACGATGCACGGGTGATGTGCATGATCCGTCCGCGTGGCGGCGACTTTCACTACAACCAGGACGAGCTGCGCATGATGGAGATGGACTTGGGCCTTGCCGTAAGTGCCGGCGTCGATGGCTTGGTCTTTGGCTGCTGCAAGCCCTGTGCCGGCGGATGGGCGCTCGATGAACTTGCGTTGGGCGCCCTTGTGATGGCTGCGGGCTGCGCGACCGAGGAGTGCAAGCGCGAGCCCATCGACATTACCTTTCACATGGCGTTTGACCAGCTCTCGCCCGAGGCTCAGCTCGACGCGATTGACACGCTCGCCGACTGCGGCATAGCGCGCATCCTGACGCATGGCGGTGCCGCCGGCACGCCGATTGAGGACAACCTGGAGCATCTGTCGCACCTTATCGACTACGCGGACGATCGCCTGACCATCCTTCCCGGCGGCGGCATTTCCACGGCCAACCGCGATACCGTGGCTGCGGCACTGGGCGCCTCCGAGCTCCATGGCACCAAGATCGTGCCGCTGGAGGTATAACCCGTGCCCCTGGTATTTGACGTTCAGCAGGCGAGCGGGAAGCCCGACGACAACCGGCGCCCTGGCACCGCGTGCCCCTTTTGCGATACCGAGGAACTCGCCAATATCATCCGGCGCGACGGTGACTGTATCTGGCTCGAGAATAAGTTCAAGACCCTGCGCGCTACCCGTCAAACCGTGCTGATCGAGTCGGCCGACCACGACGCAGACCTGGTGACCTATGCGCCGGACGAGCTGCATCATGTCATGCGGTTTGCCCTGGGTTGCTGGCAGCAGATGATCGATTCACAGCAGTATCGAAGCGTGCTCATGTACAAGAACAAGGGTCCGCTCTCGGGCGGTAGCCTCGTTCATCCGCACATGCAGATTGTGGGTTTGGAGCAGGAAGATGGCTATGCTTCGCTGACTTCCGCCAATTTCGAAGGCATCAATGTCTGGCAACAGGGGAGAATTGCAGTCAACATCTCAACCGAACCGATTATGGGGTTCTTTGAGGTCAACGTTTCAGCTCCGCGGGGAATCGCCGCCAGCGATGACACGCGGGACCAAGCCGAGGCGGATCTCTTCGCCGATGCGATCCAGGTAGCTCTGCGTTATATCCTAAACGAGCACCACGGTGGCCGTGCAGAGTCGTACAACTTGTTCTTCTATCACCTGGGCGGTCGGACCATTGCCAAGGCGCTGCCGCGTTGGGTGGTTTCGCCCTACTTTGTCGGCTATCGTTTGGCCCAGGTCAATGCCGAGACGACGCTCGATATCGATGCTGAGCGCCTGCGCGCGCATCTGGAAACGCTCGTATAGCAAGACTAACACCCGCGTAATGCGGATAGCCTAGCGTGCCATGGCGTCGCGGCCGGCCTCGACGCGCTTGCGCTGAGCAGCGCGCTCCTCGCCGGTTAGACGCTCAAAGAGATGCCCGATAAGCGAGGCAAGTACCTGCTGAAACAGCGTTCCGCACATGACGGGAAATACGACTTCGCCCGGAAAGTATTGCGTGGCGATGACGGCGCCCGAAGAGATGTTGCGCATGCCGCAGGTAAAGCACATGGTAGTCGTTTCGCTATACGGCAGATGCAGTGCGCGGGCGACCAGAATACCGACGACAAAGCCGCTGATGGCGAAGATCAAAATAAAGAGGGCGACTTCCAAGCGCACCGCGTTCATGTGCAGCACGTACTCGCTCATGGCGGTGGAGTTCGACGCGATAACACCCATCATCATGAACTTGCAGGCGGGCGAGAGCGCGGGGGAGAGCTTCTCGTGTCCCCATCCGCGCGTGAGTTCGTTAATCACGATGCCGAGCAGGGCGGGGATAGCGATCATGAAGGCCATGTTCTGCATCATGCCCGGCACGTCGATCGAGACGGTGGCGCCCAGCAAGAGCTTAAGCGTGAGCGGAATCGTAACGGGTGAGATAACCGAGGACGTCAGGATGATGGTGAGCGCGAGCGGGCCGTTGCCGCCGAACATGCTAATCCACATAAAGGCAGTGACTGCCACAGGTACGCTGTACTCGAGCACGATACCGCAGACTAGGTTGGGGTTGGAGCCAAAGAACAGCGACCCCATGGCATAGGCTGTTATGGGAATAAGCACCGCCGAGACCAGCAGCGCCAAAATCAGGTGCAGCGGACGGCGGAATACTTCGGCTACCTGATGGAAGGTGTTGCTGAGGGCACCTTGGAACGTCATAAAGGCAAACAGGGTGGGGACGATGGGCTTGAGTACGCCGATTTGCTGGGGAAAGAGCACGCCGAGCGTCACGCAAATCGGAACGATGATCTGCATATGCCCCGCGAGGAACTTACCCAGTCCAACCCATTGCTTCATATGCGCTTATGACTCCCTTTGCTCGTGAATCCGTTTTGAATGGATATGCTAGACGCTCGCATGCGTCCGTGTGGCTGAAACGCCCGATTATTTCGAGGCTATTACCGCCCTCGTTTATCGAAACCACGGCGTGCTGGACGTTGTGCGTCCGCGCCGCACGGTATAATAAATCCGTTCAACAGATCTGCCTGCCGAAGCGGGCATACACAGAGGACTCATCGCTATGAACCGTGAGAGGTATCGCGGCGACCTGCCCCTATCGGGGGTGGGCGCCTATGTCATCGCTTAAGACAACGCATCGCTGGGCGGTCGCTCAGCAAAACCCCGAGCTCGAAAAGGAGCTTTCGGCTGGCCTGGGCATACCCGGGCTGGTGGCGCGCATTATGGTTGCGCACGGCATTACATCCATCGAGGAAGGCCAGCTTTTTCTGACGCCTTCGCTCGATCGCGACTGGGCGGACCCGCTCGTTATTCCGGGTATGGCGGTCGTCGTCGACCGCGTTGAGCGTGCTATTCGCAGCCACGAGCGCATCGCCGTCTTTGGCGATTTTGACGTCGACGGCATTACGTCGACTTGTCTGTTGACCGAGGCGCTGCGTTCGTTTGGCGCCAACGTCACGCCGTTTATTCCGCATCGTTTTGACGAGGGCTACGGCCTGTCGCGTGCGGCGCTCGACCGCGTTAACGAGCTCGCTCGCCCCCAGCTGATCGTGACCGTCGATAACGGCATTGCCGCCAAGGAAGAGGCCTCCTATCTGGAGAGCCTGGGGATCGATTTGGTGGTCACGGACCATCACGAGCCGTCCGACCAGGTGCCGCAGGACGTGCCCCTGACCGACCCCAAGCTCGAGGACAAGGGTCCCTCGCGCGAGCTTGCCGGTGCCGGCGTGGCACTCAAGCTGGTGCAGGTCCTGGGCGAGCGTTTGGGCAAGCCGTCGTATTGGCGTTCGCTGATAGAGGTCGCGGCGCTGGGCACCGTGTCCGACATGATGCCGCTTACGCCCGAGAATCGCGCGCTGGTCGCCGAGGGCATCCAGCAGATGCGCGCGACGGCCCGTCCCGGCTATATCGCGCTTGCCGCACTTGCCAAGGCCGACCTTTCTACCATTACGGCCGACGGCCTGTCGTTTTCGCTCATCCCCCGTCTGAATGCTGCCGGCCGCATGGCTGATCCCAAGCTGGCGCTCGACCTGCTGCTTGCCCGCGACCCCATCGAAGCGAGCGCGCTTGCCGCCGAGCTCGAGGAAATCAATCGCCAACGCCGCGAGATTGAGGCCGAGCTTACGCGCGATGCCATGGCGAAGGTCGAGGAGACTTATGACGGCGGGCGCGCAATCGTCGTGGGCGGCGAGGGCTGGCACGAGGGCGTCAAGGGTATCGTGGCGAGCCGCTTGACCAATCGCTATCACGTGCCGGCGCTGCTCTTCTCGATCGAGGATGGCGTTGCGCGCGGATCGGGCCGCTCGGTGGGCAAGATCAACCTGTTCGACGCCGTCGAGCGTTGCTCCGACCTGCTGATTCGTCGCGGCGGGCATGCCGGTGCGGTGGGTGTGACCATCGAGGCATCCAAGCTCGATGAGTTCCGCCGTCGCCTTTCGGCCGTGCTATCGGAGCTTCCCGCCGAGGACTTTGAGGACACTGACGAGGTTGCCGCCACCGTTGATCTCTCCGAGCTAAATATCGAGACCATCGAGCAAATTTCCCGTCTTGAGCCGTTTGGCCAGGGCAATAAGGTGCCGCTTCTGGCCGCCGAGGGCGTGACGATGTGCGATCGCGCCGTGGTGGGCAAAACCGGCGAGCACATGCGCTTTGTGGCGACCGATGGTGCCGCGAGTGTGCCGGCCATCATGTTCCGCGTGCCGCAGATCGATAGGCTCATCAATTGCGACAGCGCCGTCGACTTGGTGTTCGAGGCCGTGGCCGAGCATTGGCAGGGACGTGTGAAGCCCAAGCTCATGATCAAAGATGTCTTGGTGCGCGATACCGCGGCGCCCAATATCGACGATCCGGCATGTGAGCTTCGCCGCGGCGTGCAACCGGCGGATTCTGGTCTGCGCCTGGAGTCGCGTAAACGCGAGACGCTCGCCCAGCTTTCTTATACCGAGCTCACGCGCTCGCTTATCCATAGCTTTATCGGCTCGAACCAGCCGCATCGCGCGCAGGTCGAGGCACTCGACGCGCTTGCCGACCATCAGAGCGTTTTGGCCGTTATGGGGACGGGGCGTGGCAAGTCTCTGATTTTCCATGTGCATGCCGCGCGCGAGGCGGTTCTTCGCGGGCGTGCGAGCATTTTTGTCTATCCTCTGCGTTCGCTCGTTGCCGATCAGGCCTATCACCTTTCCTCGACGATGGCCGCGCTCGGCATTGGCGTCGGCGTGCTGACTGGCGAGACCGTGGAGGCCGTACGCGATGACGTGTTCGCCGGCCTTGCTTCGGGTCGCACCGGTATCGTTCTCACGACGCCCGAGTTCTTGTCTATCCACCGCGATCGATTTGCGCGTTCTGGACGTATTGGCTTCGTTGTTATCGATGAGGCGCACCATGCCGGTCTTGCTAAGGGTGGTGACCGGAGTGCATACCTCGATATGCCCGATATTCTTAAAGCCCTGGGCGACCCCGTTGTCATGGCGGCAACGGCTACCGCGACGGCTCCAGTTGTGGCAGAGCTTGCTCGCGTATTGCCGATTACCAGCACGGTGGTCGACGAGACCGTTCGCGAGAACTTACAACTCGAGGACGATCGTGACCTTGCGAGCCGTGAAAATCGCCTGGTTTCGATCGTTGCGACGGGGGAGAAGACCGTCATCTACGTGAACTCGCGCGACCAGTCCGTGGCGCTTGCCAAGACGTTGCGCAAACGTGTGCCCGACTGCGCGACCCATATCGCGTTCTATAACGCCGGGCTTGCGCGTTCCGATCGCCGACGCGTCGAGGAGGCGTTTCGAGATGGCAGCCTGAGCTGCATCGTTTCAACCTCGGCCTTCGGTGAGGGCGTCAACCTGCCCGATATCCGCCATGTCGTGCTCTACCACATGCCGTTTGGCGCGATTGAGTTTAACCAGATGAGTGGCCGTGCCGGCCGCGATGGGCAGCCTGCCGTGATTCACCTGCTCTATTCGTCTCGTGACGCTCGTATTAATGAGCGCCTGCTCGATTGTTACGCGCCCGAGCGCGATGAGCTTGTCACGCTCTATCGGGCGCTGCAGACCATGTGGCGCTCCAATCGTGGCAAGACGGGGGACGATTCATTCTGCGCAAGCGATATCGACATTGCGCAGATGTGCCTTGCAATCGACGCGCGCACGCCGGTCGATGAGCGTTCGGTGGCAAGCGGCTTGGGAATCTTCGAAGAGCTCGGTTTCTGTCACGTTTCGGGGTTTGACGATACCCGTCGCATCGCGATGACCGAAAACCCCGGGCGCGTGCAGTTGAGCAGGTCGATCCGCTATTTGGAGGGCTTGCGCTCGCGCATGGAGTTCTCGGCTTTCCGGAGTTGGGCACTCGATTCGTGCGCTTCTGATATGCTTACCAAAATTAACCGCCCGATCGTACCGCGGACCTAGGGAAGGGGACCTCGATGGATGCCGCAGCCCGTACCGCCCATGATTCCGCCCTCCAGCCCTTTTCGGAGATGGAGCACTATACGCATGCCGATGATCTGCCGCCCGAGATTATGGCGGACAGCTACGACAAGCTGGAGCGCCTGTGCCTTAAATATATGAGTGAGGATGACTTCTCCAAGGTGGAGCAGGCCTACTGCTTTGCTGCCGAGAAGCACTGCAACCAAAAGCGGCGCTCGGGTGAGATGTACATTAACCATCCCGTCGAGGTGGCTATCATTTTGGCCGACCTTAAGATGGACTGCGATGTGGTGTGCGCTGCATTGCTGCACGATACCGTCGAGGATACCGATACCTCGCTTGCCGATGTTTCGGGCCTGTTTGGCGAAACCGTGGCAGAGCTCGTCGACGGCGTGACCAAGCTCACCAACATCGAAGTCGACAACATGGACGAAAAGCAGGCGCTTACGCTGCGCAAGATGTTCCTCGCCATGTCCAAGGACATTCGCGTCATCATCGTCAAACTCGCCGACCGCCTGCATAATATGCGCACGCTTGCCGCCCTGCGCGAGGACCGCCGCCTGTTTAAGGCGCGCGAGACCATGGATGTGTACGCGCCCCTGGCCGACCGCCTGGGCATGAGCTCTATCAAGTGGGAACTCGAGGATCTGTCCTTCTTCTACCTTGAACCCGACGCTTACCAGCGCATCGCCCGCATGGTGGCAGAGTCACGCGAGGTTCGCGAACGCTTTCTGGCCGAGACTATCAAGACGCTTACCGATGAGCTCGACCGCATTGGCCTTGAGGGTTTTCAGATCAACGGTCGTTCCAAGCACTATTGGTCCATCTATCAAAAGATGAAGCGCAAGGGCAAGGAGTTCTCCGAGATTTATGATCTGGTGGCGCTGCGCGTCATCACCCATTCGGTGCGCGATTGCTATTCCACGCTTGGTGCCGTGCATACTTTGTGGCATCCCATGCCCGGTCGTTTTAAAGACTATATCGCTATGCCCAAGGTCAATAACTACCAATCGCTCCATACGACGGTTATCGGCCCCACGGCCCGTCCGCTCGAGATTCAGATTCGAACCTACGAGATGCACGAGCAGGCCGAGTACGGCATCGCCGCTCACTGGCTATATAAGAAATCGGGCGGATCGTCTGCCTCCAAGACCAACGACGCACAGCGTCTGGACGATCAGATTAACTGGCTCAAGCACTCGCTCGATTGGGCAGCCTCTGACGAGATCACCGATGCCAAAGAATATCTGCACTCACTGAAGGTCGACCTGTTTGACCAGGAGATTTTTGTCTTTACGCCCAAGGGTGAGGTCATGGCGCTTCGTGCGGGCTCTACACCGCTCGACTTTGCCTACGCTGTTCATACCGAGGTCGGCAACCACTGCGTCGGCGCCAAAATCAACGGTGCGGTGGCTCCGCTCACGCACGAAATCAAGACGGGTGACCGTGTCGAGATCCTGACTAACAAGAGCTCCAAGCCGTCGCGCGATTGGCTCAAGATCGTCAAGACGCCTTCGGCCAAGTCAAAGATTCGCCGTTACTTCGCCGCTGCGACCAAAGACGATGACGCTGCTGCCGGTCGCGATATGCTGGCCAAGGACCTGCGCAAGCGCGGGTACGGCATCTCTACGCCGCGATCCACGCGTGCGCTCAATGCCGTGGCGGAGCAGTTTAACTTCAAGCAACTCGAGGACCTGTTCGCAGCCGTTGGCGCGGGCAAGGTCGCCCCGCGCGCTGTGGGCAATAAGGTCGAGCAAATCTTGGATCCCAAGCCCGAGGAGCAGCTTACCAAGGCCGAAGCCATCGCTGAGGTCGTCAAGCAGCCTGCCCGCGGTTCCAACCGCAAACCGCAAAAGCGTGGCAAGAGTGCAAGTAACGGCATTATCGTCAAGGGCGAGAGCAACAGCGGCCTGCTGGTTCGTCTGGCGCATTGCTGCAATCCGGTGACGGGCGACGACATCGTGGGCTTTATCACGCGCGGTCGAGGCGTCTCGGTGCATCGTGCCAACTGCCCCAACGTCAAGGGTCTCATGGAACACCCCGAGCGTATGATTGACGTGGAGTGGGATGGTGCTGCCGATACGCTTTTCCAGGTCGAGATCGTGGTCGAGTGCTTGGATCGTATGGGCTTGCTCAAGGATGTCACCATCGCCATTGGCGATGCAGGCGGAAATATCCTTTCCGCCGCTACCTCGACCAACCGCGAGGGCATTGCGACCCTGCGCTTTATGGTCGAGATTTCGGACGCGAGCGGTCTGGATCCGCTGCTGGCATCCATCAGCAGTGTCGACTCGGTCTATGACGCACGCCGTCTGATGCCTGGCGAGGGTGGGGCTCAGCTTAAGCGTCGCGTATAGGCGTGACGAACGCACAACGGTAATGATATTGGCTACGTTCGAGGCATCGTTTGATGCCTCGACGCTTGTAGAAGGAGGACGTGCTCATGGTCACTGCAGCTTTGGACTTAACCCCTCGGGGTACGGCTTCGATTGAGGCGCTTGTAAACGGCCCCATTCAGACCAACAGTTACGCCGTAATCTCGAGCGGCGAATGCCTGATTATCGATCCGGCCTGGGAAGGTGAGCGTCTTGTGGAACATATCTATGCCAAGCATCCTGACGCGCGCGTGCTAGGCGCTGTCTGCACCCATGGCCATGCCGATCACGTAGGTGGCGTTGCCGGAGCGCGAGCCGCCGTCGGTAAGGGTTTCCTATATGAGTTAGGTGCGAAGGACGTGTTGGTATCTCGTGAGAATATCGAGGAGCAGCGAGCGATGTGGGGCATCGATACGCCCGATCCGGGCGAGCCGACGCGATTGCTTGCTGAGGGCGATACGATTGAATTGGGTGATATCTGCCTGCAGGTGATCGAGACGCCCGGTCACACACCGGGTGGCATTGTCTTGTTCGCCGCCACCGAGCAGGGAAGCATCGCCTTTGTTGGCGACACCCTGTTCCCGGGCAGTCACGGCCGCACCGATCTCGCCGGTGGAGACGAGGCGGCGATTCTGCGCTCGCTTTCCAAGCTCGCCCAGCTGCTTCCAGCCGATACCGTTTGTTTAACGGGTCATGGTGATTCGACCACTATGGCGCGCGAGCTCATGCAGAACCCTTTCATGCAGATGTAGCTTTGCAGTCAGCTGCTTAAGCACGAGAAGTGTCCAAACGTCAAGATATTTTCCCCAACGGGCCGATTCCGTAGGGCAAACGGTCAAAAAAAGTCTGTTTGGACGATATTCGTGAACAAACGAACGTTTACGCTCGGGTACGCCGTGGTAAAATCTCATGCGTTATCGGAGCAACCTTACAGGAGGTTTCTTTTATGCTCGTCAACGCAGCAGACATGCTCAAGAAGGCCGAGGCCGGCAAGTATGCTCTCGGTGCCTTCAACACCAACAACCTCGAGTGGACTCTGGCTATTCTCCAGGCCGCCGAGAAGGCCAAGTCTCCGCTGATCCTTCAGTGCACCGCTGGTGCCGCTAAGTGGATGGGCGGTTTCAAGGTCTGCGCCGACATGGTCAAGGCTGCCGTCGAGGCCACGGGTGTTACCGTTCCCGTCGCCCTTCACCTCGATCACGGTTCTTACGAGGACTGCTTCAAGTGCATCGAGGCCGGCTTCACGTCCATCATGTATGACGGCTCTCACGAGGAAACCTTCCAGCTTAACCTCGATCGCACCAAGGAGCTCGTTGAGCTTGCCCATTCCAAGGGCATGTCCATCGAGGCCGAGGTCGGCGGCATCGGCGGCACCGAGGACGGCGTGACCTCCAACGGCGAGCTCGCTGACCCCGCTGAGTGCAAGCAGATTGCTGACCTGGGCGTCGACTTCCTCGCCTGCGGCATCGGCAACATCCACGGCGTGTATCCCGCCGACTGGGCCGGTCTTTCCTTCGAGCGTCTGAGCGAGATCAAGGCTCAGACCGGCGACCTGCCCCTCGTTCTGCACGGTGGTACCGGCATCCCCGAGGATCAGATCAAGAAGGCCATCTCCCTGGGCATCTCCAAGATCAACGTCAACACCGACCTGCAGCTTGTCTTCGCTGCCGCCACGCGTGAGTACGTTGAGGCTGGCAAGGATCAGCAGGGCAAGGGCTATGACCCCCGCAAGCTCCTGAAGCCCGGTCGCGAGGCCATCGTTGCCCGCACCAAGGAGCTCATGGAGGAGTTTGGCTCCGTCAACAAGGCGTAAGTAGCGGTTTAACTTCCCGCCGGAGGCCCCGTTTCCCCTACGCTGTTTCCCTCGCGCTCACCTGGCTTCGCCAGAAGTCGCGCGATGGAATCAGCTCCGGGGAAACGGGGCCTCCTTCGTTAACTCGCTACGGGGTTACTGGGCTGAATTATTTATTTGACTACCGTTCAGCGGTGTTGATGGCTCCCTTGTTGGGGCTTTCTTTTTATGTCGGTACAATGGTCTCGGGTTGTCGTTCTGCGTGGGAGTGGTTATGGCTGTCGTTAATGTTTTGCCTGCCGATGGAAAGGTTGTTGCCGAGGGCCCCGTTGGTTGCTCTGTTGATGTTTGTTGCGATGATTTCCGGCATCTCGACATTGGATTGCCACCTGAGATCCTTCGTCTCAAGGACGCCGGGTACCTGGCGCAGGCTGTTGCGGCTTGCGACCGTCTTTTGGAACAGAGCCCTGATCCCTCGTTGGCCGCTTGCGTTCGTGCCGAGCGGTATCGCATGATCGAGACGTCGTTTCATTTTTCGGTGTCGCGCGATCAGGCTATTGCGATGATCCGCGAGGAGTGGCCGGAGTTTACCGAGGATCAGTTTGACGACCTGATCGATCGCAAGCGCATCGACTGGCGCTTTATCGATGGTGAACTGTTCGTTCTCGACAACTTCCTTGATTCTTTGCGTGTGTATCCCAAGGAGGTTCCGGGCCTGCGTCCCGATTCTACGGATGGAACTGCGCTGCGCAACCAGATGCTTAAGAAGATGGAATCACAGGGCGGGCTGTCTCGTGCCATTACGCTTAAAGCATCCGTGTCTGTTCCCGGTGCTCTGGAGGGGGAGGCCGTTCGCGCGTGGCTTCCCGTTGCCGCAGCCTGCCGCCAGCAGTCTCATATCGAGATTCTCGATATGACGCCGGAGGGGGTCCTTGCTCCCGCGAACGCTTTGGCGCGTACCGCCTCGTGGGTTTCCTCGGCTGATCGATCGTTCTCAGTGACCTATCGTTATCTGATTGATGCCGCTTATTGCGATATCTACGGGGGAGCGCTTCCGGCGCATCCGTGTATGGACGCGCCGCTGCCCAAGGATATTTCCGAGGACCGACCGCATATTGCATTCACGCCGTATCTGCAGCAGCTGACCGAACATGTTATCGATGGTCTCGAGGATCAGCTCGACCGCGCTCGGGCTATCTATGATTATTTGACGCATCATATCGACTATCGATACCAGCCACCGTATCTGCTTCTGGGCTCTATCGCCGATGACTGCGCGCATTCGCTTCGCGGTGATTGCGGTGTTATGGCACTCACGTTTATCACCATGTGCCGCATCGCCGGCGTGCCCGCACGTTGGCAGAGCGGCCTGTACGTTGCGCCCGACTCGGTGGGCTCGCATGACTGGGCGGAGTTCTATACACCGCAGACGGGTTGGCTTAACGCCGATGTCTCGTTTGGATCCTCGGCACGCAGGATGGGGGAGGAATGGCGCCGCCGCCACTACTTTGGCAACCTCGATCCATGGCGCATGGTGGCAAACTGTCGGTTCCAGGCAGAGTTTGAACCCGTCTTTGACGGTATGCGTGAGGACCCCTACGATAACCAGATGGGCGAGGCCTCGGTCGACGGTCGCGGATGCCGTCAGCGCGAGATGCTCCGCACGGTCGAACTCATCGAAATGCTCGAAGTTCCATTTTCGGACTAATCTACGGAAAGCTGTGATAAACTAACTCACGCAATACGTGCCCGAGTGGCGGAATTGGCAGACGCAGTGGACTCAAAATCCACCGTTGGCAACAACGTGCGAGTTCGAGTCTCGCCTCGGGCACCATACATGCAAAAGAGCGTTCAAGGGGGTTAAGGCCCCCTTTTTCGTGTACGTAATGTGATAACGAGCGGTACGTGTTATTATCGCCAAGGCGTTGTTTCCGCAATGCCCTAAAGAGGAACCCGAGGGTTCCCACCTTTTGGCGCCAATGAGCAGCTGACTGGTCATACAACTTAGATTCTCTTCCTCATATCGAGGATGTCTATGTGTACGACCTGGTTGCAAAAAAGCGCCGGGTTATTTTTTTATGAATGGAGGTAGGGAAAATAGCTAAGTCTGATGACACCCGCATCAACGACGAGATCACTGCATCTTCGTGCCGTTTGATTGGCGTCGATGGCTCTCAGCTCGGTCTGTTCGCCATCCGCGATGCCCAGCGCGTCGCCGACGATCAGGGTCTCGACCTTGTCGAGATCGCTCCCAACGCGGAGCCGCCGGTCTGCAAGGTCATGGACTACGGTAAGTTCAAGTACCAGCAGGCCATGAAGGCCAAGGCTGCTCGTAAGAACCAGTCCAAGGTCGAGGTTAAGGAAATGAAGTTCCGACCCAAGATCGACGTTGGCGACTACGAGACCAAGAAGGGCCACGTTCTGCGTTTCCTCAAGAAGGGCGCACGCGTTAAGATCACCATCATGTTCCGCGGCCGTGAGATGGCTCACCCGGAGCAGGGTCTTAACGTTCTCGAGCGTCTCGCCGAGGATCTTAAGCCTTACGCTACGGTCGAGTCCAAGCCTAAGATGGAAGGCCGTAACATGCTTATGCTGCTCGCCCCAATTAAGGGCGCCTTTGATGAGGATAAAGCGGCAAGTGATACTAAGTAACTAGTGTTCTGTAACCGATTAAGGAGTATTTCATGCCTAAGATGAAGTCCCACAGCGGCACCAAGAAGCGTTTCCGCAAGACTGGTACCGGCAAGCTTATGCGCGCCAAGGCTTTCAAGAGCCACATCCTGAGCAAGAAGTCCACCAAGCGTAAGCGTGGCTTCCGTCAGGAGACCGAGATCGCCGCTGCCGACCGCAAGGTCATCAAGTCGCGTCTCGCCTAAGTTAGCGTTCCCGTTTTTCGTTTAACCGTCTAGGAGTTGATAGAACATGGCACGTATTAAGCGCGCTGTTGCCGCCAAGAAGAAGCGCCGTACCGTTATGCACCGTGCGAAGGGTTACTACGGTGCCGCTTCGCGTACTTACAAGCATGCTAAAGAGCAGGTCCAGCACTCTCTGCAGTATCAGTACCGTGACCGCCGCAATAAGAAGCGCGAGATTCGCTCTCTCTGGATCACCCGTATCAACGCTGCTGCTCGCCTGAACGACATCTCTTACTCTCAGTTCATGCACGGCCTGAAGGTCGCCGGTATCGAGCTCGACCGCAAGGTCCTGGCTCAGATGGCTTACGAGGACATCGAGTCTTTCAACGAGCTGGCTACCATCGCCAAGAAGGCTCTCGAGGCCTAATTGATTCTCTTGAATCGCTAGGGGAGTGTCGCGCTGTGCGCGGCGCTCCTTCTTTTTATCTAAGGCGCTGGTTTATATAGCAAAAGCGCGGGTAGATAGACACTTACAGGTGACCGATCTTTATATATCTCTTAACCGAAGGGTCATCATCTGATACGTACAGTATTTCTGCACCAGCCTTTCTATTACTTATATAGGAAGCGATATATTGTGTAGGACTTGTGAAGAGTGGAATTGACGTCCCACATCGCTTCGCGGTCTGGCAATATATCTCCTTGCCGCGCGGCCCGGTCGGACCGGGAACCAGCGCAGGCGTGCACCTTGAGAACCGGATACTGCGAGGATGGACACACCAGATGTGTCGCATCCGGGCAGACATCGAACCATTTGAAATGGTCTGACTTGGATTCGTTTTTCGCAAGGCCGCCGAGAGGCGGCCCCGAGGAATTCCTTTTCCTATCAAACAGAACCATATGAATCGAACGGAACCGATCAGCGATGACTGAGAGGACCGGACGGGCTCGAGGCCCAAACATATTTGGACGGAGAGTTCGATCCTGGCTCAGGATGAACGCTGGCGGCGCGCCTAACACATGCAAGTCGAACGGCACCTATCTTCGGATAGAAGCGAGTGGCGAACGGCTGAGTAACACGTGGAGAACCTGCCCCCTCCCCCGGGATAGCCGCCCGAAAGGACGGGTAATACCGGATACCCCCGGGTGCCGCATGGCGCCCGGG